>DASTLM010000095.1:0-9992 GCA_035714945.1 Dehalococcoidia bacterium
TAGCCCCTAAATCCCGGTACATTAACACGGTCTACGGAGTGGGTTACCGATTTGGTGATGCGTAGCTGGTTTGCCAGCCTCCAATTCCAGCTGATTGTGGCCTTCACGCTGGTCTTGATATTGGCCTTCGGCAGCGTGAACTTGTTTGTCGGATATGCGGCGCAAAAAGAGGCTGATCACTTCGAAACCCGCTTGGGAGCGGCACGCTCCGCCCGGGTAAATCAGATGGTTTCGCGGTACTACTCCCGAGAAAAGGGCTGGGCCAACCTGCAGCCCAGCCTGGAACAGGCCGGTCGAGTGTCCGGACGCCGCATCATAGTCACCGATACCCAGGGGGTGGTGGTGGGAGACTCCCAGCTGGGGCAATCCCGACCCTGGCAGCCCAACGACCCGGTCGGTGTTTTCGTCCCGATCCAGATTGATGGTACGCAGGTGGGCACCCTGCTGGTGGCCGACACCGACAATCGGGAAATCATCGGAGACCCGGCAATAAGCCGGCTGGCCGCCGCCGTTAATTTGAGACTGTTCTGGACCGGGCTGTTCGCGGTAATGGGGGGTATCTTTCTGATCGCCCTGATGTCCCGACGGATCCTGGCCCCGGTGGTGTCCTTGACCTCGGCAGCGCGTAAGCTGGGCCAGGGAGACCTGGCCCAACGCGTCGCCGATTCCGCCCCCGGCGAGATTGGTCATCTGGCCCGGACTTTCAATGCAATGGCGGAGAATCTGGAAAAGGCCCAGGTCCAGCGGCGCAGTCTGGTGGCCGATGTTGCCCACGAATTGAGAACTCCTTTGTCCAATGTACAGGGCTACCTGGAAGCAGTCAAAGACGGCGTTTTGCCGCCCGATGAACCGACCGTCGATACCATCTACCAGCAGGTGCGGCATGTGGTCAAATTGGTGGAGGACCTGCGCTTGCTGGCTTTGGCCGACACCGGCGTGATGCGCCTCGACCGCCAGCCTGCTTCCATTGAAGACCTGCTGCACCAGACTGCCGAGGCCTTTGGTCCTGCCGCCGAAGTCAAGGGTGTATCCCTGAAAATCCAATCACCTGGCCAACTGCCCCCGCTCTCGATGGACCGTACCAGAGTTGCTCAGGTGCTCTCCAATCTGTTGGATAACGCGATATTCCACTCCCCACCGGGCGGGGTGGTCACCATCGCCCTTCAGGAAAACGACCGAGCCGTCCGGGTCAGCGTGGCGGATACTGGTCCGGGCATCTCGGCAACCGACCTGGAGTTTCTGTTTGACCGCTTCTACCGTACCGACCCCTCCCGGGCCCGGTCGACCGGCGGGACCGGACTGGGCCTGACCATCGCCAAGCAGTTGGTCGAAGCCCACGGAGGCGTAATCGGAGTCGAGAGCAACCTGGGTGAAGGCAGCCGCTTTTTCTTTGACCTGCCACTAGACCATCAGGGTCATCAAATTTAAGTAAGGGGTAACCAAGTATGGGGAAACTGTTTAGCTGGTTCATTGTTTCGCTCAAGGCGCTCCAACCCTGGCAGATGGCTGCCGTGGGCATTGCGGTCCTGGGGTCGGCGTGGGCCACCTATGGCGTCATTTCCAACACCACCTCGGCCGACCAGGTAGACCTGACCGCCAACCAACAGTTGTTCCCGGTCCAGTACGGCGACCTGATAAATCAAGTATCGACCAACGGGACTTTGATCTTCCCCAAAAGAGAAACGCTCACCTTTGGCTCCGGGGGAAGGGTGTCCCGGGTGCTGGTCAAGGAAGGGCAGCGGGTAACCCAGGGACAGCCGCTGGCCGAGCTGGACCACGCCAGTGTCATCTACCTGGAAGAGTCGGCAGCCCAGGCCAAGCTTGACTGGCAAACCGCCCAGGACTCCCTGGGACTGCTGGACTCGCAACTCGCCCTGGACCTTGCCACGGCCGAGCAGAAAGTGGCCAGCGCCCAACTCGATTTGAACCAGGCGGTGACCGCTCTGTCCGCTACCAGCGATCCCGACGCCCAGGTGGCGATCAAGACCCAGGAAGAGGCGGTCGCCAACGCCGGGCTGGGGCTGCAAGAAGCCAATAGGTCCCGGCTTTCCCTCAGCCCATCCCACGCCCAGGAGCTGGCCGACGCGATCAAGGCCAGGGCCTCAGCACAGACCGCGCTAAAAGAGGCGCTGGACAAGCTGAACCATTTTGACGTTGACTATGACTCCCAACTGGCTGCGGCATCACAAGCCAGGGCCGCGGCTGAAGTGGCCCTGGAAAAAGCCCAGGATGCGCTCACCAACTACCAAAAGGGCAACGAAAATTGGCTGGGCACGGCGCTGAAAGAGAAATCTGCGGCAGAGACCGAACTGGCGAAGACCCAGGCCAAGCTGGATGAACTCAGGAGCGCCGAGGCAGCATCGGGCGGTCTCGGAAGCGCCCTGGCCCAATGGGAGAATTTCCTGGAGATCCGCCAGGAAAACTTGACGAACCTCCAGGCCCAGACCGCCGAAGTGGAGCGCCTTGAGGCCACGCTGGAATTGGCTGTTCGCCAGCTGTCCCAGGCCAAGAACAACCTGGCTGACCTGCAATCAGGCTCGGATCGGTTGCAGATCCAGGACCTGGAATCGGCGGTGGAAGTGGCCCGGGCCAACCTGGCGATCGCCGAGAAAGACCTGACCAACATTGACCCTGGGGTAGACCCGCTGAAAGCCGCGGCAGCCCAGGCCCAGGTTTCCCTGGCGCAGGCAACCCTGACCAGATCGGAAAAAGACCTGGCCGACCTGGTCGAGTCCCATTCCCTCGAAGTCACGCTGAAGCAAAAGGACGTGGCCGTGGCCAGGTATGCTCTGGCCAGCGCTCAGAAAGCTCTGGAGTTGCAGTACCAGGGCGCCGACCACCCGGAAATTGCCCTGAAGCAAGCTGCGGTAGCCTCGGCGGAGCAAAACCTGGCCAATGCCCGGAAACTCCTGGACGATGCATCCCTGGAATCGCCCATCACCGGGATGGTAACCCTGGTAGCGGTCGAGGAGGCAGACGATGTAGACTCCAACACCACCATCGTCGAGGTGGTCGACACCGGCGTTGTCGAAATCGACGGCATTGTCGACGAGATCGACGTGCTGTCGGTAACGGCAGGCACTCCCGCCCAGGTCACCTTCGACGCCTTGCGAGGCCAGGTCTTTGAAGGAACGGTGTCGGAGATCTCCTCGGCGGCGGGTAATCAGTCGGGCGTGGTCACCTACCCCATCAAAGTTCAGGTGGTGGTACCCGAGGGAGTTCAGCTCCGGGAGGGCCTCACTGCCGTGGCCAAGATTGTCCTCAAAGAGGAAAAGAACGTTCTGTTGATACCCCAACAATCCCTGTACGGTACCTTCGATCAGCCTACGGTTAGACTGATGACCGATTCCGGCGTCGAAGACCGGGCCGTCGACCTGGGCAACAGCGATGATATCTACGTGGCCGTACGGTCGGGGTTGGAGGAAGGAGACCGGGTGATTATGGAGACCGCTGAATTCAGTACCGCCGGGTCCGGCTTCGGACAAATCCGCACCATCACTGGTGGCCGGGGCCCCCGGCGTTAGGCTGGATCCATACCGGAATCCTGACGAAGAGTTAAGCTATGATTGAACTGCAAAACTTGACCAAGGTATACCGCATGGGCAAAATCGAGGTGCCGGCGCTGCGCGGAGTGACCCTGTCCATCAACACCAGCGAAATGGTCGCCATTATGGGCGCCTCCGGCTCTGGCAAGTCCACCATGATGAACATTTTGGGCTGCCTGGACGTGCCGACCTCCGGCCAGTACCTGCTGGATGGTGAAGATGTGGGAAGGTTAGCCGATGACCGGCTGGCCGAGATTCGCAACCGGAAAATTGGCTTCGTCTTTCAGACCTACCACCTGCTTCCCCGCCTCACCGCCCTGGCCAACGTGGAGATGCCCTTGCTTTACGGCAACGGTCAAAACCGGCGGCAACGGGCCATGGATGCCCTGAAGAAAGTAGGTCTGGCCGACCGAATGAACCACCGTCCTGCCGAGCTTTCCGGTGGACAGCAGCAGCGGGTGGGCATTGCTCGGGCGTTGGTCAAAGACCCGACATTATTGCTGGCTGATGAACCCACCGGCAATCTGGACACTCAGTCCAGCGAAGACATTGTGAAAATTTTGCAGGGGTTGAACCATCAAGAAGGTCTGACCGTAATCATCATCACTCACGAGGCCGACATCGCCACGGCCACCCGGCGGATCATCTCGATGCGGGACGGGCAGATCATTGAAGACCGTCCCGTCAGTGAAGCAGGTCTTAGCCTGGCAGCGGCTTCGTTGGGCCGTCCAACGATATGAACCCCCTGACTACCTTCCGTATTGCCCTGACGTCCCTGGGCACCAACAAGCTGCGGGCAGCGCTAACCCTGCTGGGCATAGTGATCGGCGTGTCGGCAGTCATAACCTTGATGGCCATTGGCCGAGGGGTGCAGCAGTCGATCACCGACAGTCTACAATCTCTGGGCACCAATCTGCTGTTCGTCCGGCCCGGCGAGTCCAGCCAGGGCGGCGTATCTGGCGGCCAGGGCAGTACTGCAACCTTGACTCTGGAAGACGCCGACGCCCTGGTGGGCTCGGTATTTGCGCCCTCGGTGAGCGCCGTGGCCCCAGAACTGCGTACTTCGGGCCAGGTGGTGGCCGGACGGAACAACACCTCCACCCAGATCGTCGGAGTAACTCCGGCCTACGAGCCCGTGCGGAACTACGCGGTCAGCGCCGGCCGGTTCATCACGCCGGGCCAGGTGGAGAACAACTCCCAGGTCGCTGTGCTGGGGGCCACCGTCGCGGAAACCCTCTATGGGTTCCGGAGTCCGGTCGGCCAGCCGATTCGCATCAACGGCAAACAGTTCGAGGTAGTGGGGGTGCTGGAAAGCAAGGGCGGCAGTTTCTTCGGCTCACTGGACGATCAGGTCCTGGTGCCAATAACCACCGTTTACTACCGGCTCAGTTCCCAACGCACGGCCCAGGGCGGGGTTAACGTTGGCACAATCAACGTTCAGGTATCCCAGGTAGAAGCCATGGGCCAGGCGGTCCAGGAAATCGCGACGGTGCTCCGTCTGCGCCACCGCATAACCGGAGCCGACGATTTTTCCATCACCAGCCAGCAGGACATCCTGGATACCCTGGAGCAGACCACCAACACCTTCGTGATTTTCCTGGGGGCCATCGCCAGCATATCGCTGCTGGTGGGAGGTATCGGCATCATGAACATCATGCTGGTTTCAGTCACCGAGCGCACCCGAGAGATCGGAATTCGCAAAGCAATGGGGGCAAAACGCCGCGATATTCTGCTCCAATTCATGTCCGAGGCCACCCTGTTGAGCCTGGGCGGCGGGGCGGTGGGCGTGCTCATCGGCTGGACGCTGGCATATTTGATGAACGGGCTGCCCTTGCTGGGCGGGCAGCCAGCCCAGACCGCCGCCAGCCCGGGTGTGGCCATACTGGCCCTGGTGGTCTCGGCGGCCATTGGTCTTTTCTTCGGCATTTATCCGGCCATGCGCGCCGCATCCTTGCATCCCATTGACGCCTTGAGGTATGAGTAGATGACCCAGAGCAGGAACAAGCCCTTCGTGGTTTTACTGTTTGTCGCCGCGGCCCTCGGAGTCGGGATTGGCGGAATCTTCGCTGGGGGAGTGGCTCTCGGCAAGTCTTCCGGGGGTGATACGCCAACCTCGCTATCTCTGAGCGGGCCCGTCGCCAACTCGGCGGACGGCGCTGGCCAGGGCCGGTTCAGCCGCGGCCAGGGCGGCCAGGTCGACCCCTTAGCCCCCCAGTCCCAGGGACCGACCTCAGGTGACGCCGCGGTCCAGTCCTTCCCGGGGCGGGGCGGAGTAACCGGCACCGTCGACAAAGTCGATGGCAATCTGGTGACCATCACCACTTCTGAAGGCCCGGTCGAGGTGATTATCGCGGAGGATACGCCCGTCAGCCGGATTGCCGAGGCCAGCGTTGATGATTTGCAGCCGGGGGTTCAAGTGACGGTGATGGGGCCAACTGGCGAGGAAGGCCGGGTCGAAGCCGCCAACCTGGTCATTACGCCAGAAGGACTGGAAGGTCCCTTTGGCCGGGGCCAGCGCGACGGCCAGGGCTTCCGAAGAGGGGCCGAAGCGCCCTGATATCCGGCTACCATCCGGCGAAGGGCTTATGGTTGCCACGCCAATGTTGGCGATACGCCGGAATAACGTACCGTAGTCCCGGTAGCCGTAAGCGCTCATTATTACGCTATCCAGGTTACGCTATCCAGGTTACGCTATCCAGCGCAGCCACCGCACTCACTGCACCTGATTCACCGCTCCGCAGACCGCCAATCGCTCGCCTGGCTCCTTCTCTGGACCTAAGCTCCGGGTCCAGCCGGCGTTTGAACGACCATAGATAAGGCACTGACAAGACCAGGCAGGTACCCGGAAAGTCCAGGGGTGCACGGTCAACCCGGCGGCGTGAGCATCCAACCCATGAACATCAGGAAATAGGCATCAGATGTGCGTTGCACCCTTCCGTTAATGTTCTCTTAACAAATTGATAATCTGGCATTAAAAAACTCGCGGTACACTTGGTATTGCAATCGCCTAACAAAAACATTCCAGGGAGGAAAGAGCACAATGAAAATAAGGGGAACGTTTCTCGATAACAAAAGGTGTTTTTATCTTTTACTGTTGGGAATAATTCTGGCGGTTCTGGCAGTAGCCGCCTGCGGACCCGCCGCTCCGGATCAGCCGGCAGCCAACGGAGGGCTGCCGACCACCCCTGCATCTGGTGTATCATCGCCCACCGCCCCGGCCGCCGCAATGGAAAGTCTGTCCAGCCTCAGCGGTGACATCGACATTGACGGCTCCAGCACCGTCTTCCCCATCACCGAGGCGGTGGCCGAGGAGTTCGGCATCCTCACCGACGGTAAGGTCCGCGTCACCGTCGGCATCTCCGGCACCGGCGGCGGCTTCGAGAAGTTCTGCAAGGGTGAGACTCAGATCTCCGACGCCTCCCGGCCGATCAAGGCCTCCGAGGTGGAGCTCTGTCAGCAGGCCGGGATCGAGTTCATCGAAATCCCGGTGGCCATCGACGGCCTGACCGTGATGGTCAATCCGGACAACGACTTCGTCTCCTGCATGACCGTCGAGGAACTCCACACCATCTGGGGCCCCGAAGCCGAGGGTGTCGTCACCCGCTGGAACCAGGTCCGTCCGGACTGGCCCAACGAGAACATCGAGATGTACGCCCCAGGCGTGGACTCCGGCACCTTCGACTACTTCACCGAGACCGTCAACGGTGAGTCCCAGTCCTCCCGGGGCGACTTCACCGCCTCCGAGGACGACAACGTCCTGGTCCAGGGCATCGCCGGGGATGAGCACGCCCTGGGCTACTTCGGCTACGCCTACTACGCCGAGAACGCCGACAGGCTGAAGGCAGTGGCCATCGACGGCGGCGAGGGCTGCGTCACTCCCAGCGACGAGACCATCAACAACGGCACCTACGCGCCGCTGTCCCGGCCCCTGTTTATCTACGTGCGGCAGGACGCCGCCGAAACCCCCCACATCCGGGAGTTCGTCACCTACTACCTCAGCCAGGAAGGCCGCCAACTGGCCGCCGAAGTGGGCTACATCCCCTTCCCCGGCGAGGTCTACGACCTGGCCCTGGGCAAGTTCAAGAGCGGCGCTACCGGCACCCTCTTTGGCGGCGAGAACCCCATGAAGGGCCCGGTGGCCGACGTGCTCCGGGCCGGTTGAGTCGGGCAAGCGGGGAGGCCCCAGGCTGGGCAGAGGCCGGTCTGACTTGACCAGTCCCCAGACCAGTCCCCAGACCAGTCCCCAGACCAGTCCAACGAGGATTCAGAATGAGTTTCAGTTCCATCAGGCAACTGGCAACCGGTGAAGCAATTCAACGTCGTATTGAGCAGATTGCCGGACCCCGGTGGAGAAGGTACCTGCCCGAGCGCATCATCAAGCTCTTTCTCTTCTTGTGCGCGACCACGTCGATCTTCACCACCATTGGCATCGTGTCGGTGCTGCTGTTCGAGGCGATCCTGTTCTTTAAAGAGGTCTCGATCTTCGAATTCCTGGGCAGCACCAGGTGGACTCCGCTCTTCTCCTCAAAGAGCTTTGGGGTCTGGCCCCTGATCACCGGCACGATGCTGACCTCGGTCGGGGCGATGCTGGTGGCCCTGCCTCTGGGACTGCTCAGCGCGATCTACCTGGCCGAGTACGCTCCCGACCGGGTACGCCGAGTCGTGAAGCCCATCATGGAGGTGCTGGCCGGTATCCCCACCGTGGTCTATGGGTATTTTGCCCTGCTTTTCGTCACTCCCCTATTGCGTCAAATCTATGGGGAAATCTCGGTCTTCAATGGGCTGAGCGCTTCGATCGTCATGGGAATAATGATTCTGCCGATGGTTTCCAGCTTGAGCGAAGACGCCATGCAATCGGTGCCCCGTTCGCTGCGGGAGGGAGCCTACGCCCTGGGGGCGACCAGATTGGAGGTGGCCACCCGGGTGGTGGTTCCGGCGGCTCTTTCGGGAATTGTGGCCGCGTTCATCCTGGCCGCTTCCCGGGCAATTGGCGAAACCATGATCGTAACCATTGCCGCCGGCCAGAACCCCAACTTCACCCTCAATCCCTTTGTTCCCATCGAGACCATGACCGCCTACATCGTTCAGGTCAGCCTGGGGGACACTCCCACCGGCACCATCGAGTTCAAAACAATATTCGCGGTGGGGCTGAGCCTCTTTGTTATCACCCTGGGGATGAACCTGTTGAGCCAGTACTTTGTCCGCAGGTACCGGGAGGTGTACGAATAATGGCGGTGATCGCCCAGACCGATTTCCAGAAGCGGCTGAACCGCCGCAGGTTGAATGGCCACATTTTCTATGCCCTTTGCCTGCTGGCGGTGGTGATCGCTCTGGCCATGCTGGCGGCGCTGCTATACAACATCCTCTCCCAGGGATTGACCCGGCTGAGTTGGGATTTCCTGACCAATTTCCCATCTCGATTTCCGGACCGGGCCGGAATTCAGGCCGCCTTGCTGGGTAGCGTCTACGTCGTGGGACTGGCCGGCAGCCTGGCCTTCATTCTGGGAGTGGGAGCGGCGATCTACCTGGAAGAATACTCGGTGCGAAGCTGGATTGCCCGCATCATTCAGGTCAATATCGCCAACCTGGCGGGGGTACCTTCAATTGTCTATGGGATTCTGGGCCTGGAAATATTCGTGCGGTTTATGGAGTTGGGCAAGAGCGTACTGGCGGGAGGCTTGACCCTGGCGCTGCTGGTGCTGCCCATCGTGATCATTGCCGCTCAGGAAGCAATCCGGGCGGTGCCGCCGTCTTTGCGGGAGGGTGGGTTCGCCCTGGGTGCGACCCGCTGGCAGGTAATCTGGAACCTGGTGCTGCCCTATTCATTCCCCGGGATTCTGACCGGTATGATCCTGGCGGTCAGCCGGGCGCTGGGCGAAACGGCCCCGCTGATCGTGATGGGGGCCCTCACCTTCGTGCCCTTTGCCCCGGACGGGCCGCTGAGCCGGTTTACCGTGCTGCCGATACAAATTTTCAACTGGACGTCCCGCCCTCAGGAAGGATTCCACGTCAACGCGGCCGCTGGAATAATTGTGCTCCTGGTGGTGTTACTTACCATGAATGCGGCGGCGGTATATTTGCGCAACAAGTTCCAGAATCGGGCCCACGGGTAATTTCCTGGTGCAGACATCAAGGGGACCTCGATACCGGTCACATCCAACTTTCAGGAGTAGCTGGTCCGCTGCAGGTGGAGGCAGGAGGGATTGATAGATTGGGTCTGATAGATAGGGATTGATAGATAGGGATTGACAGATACAGAACAGGGATTGACAGATATGGAATATGGAACTATATTCCCTGGCATTCCAGAAGGTTATGATTTCCGGGAATCAAGTCGGATCTGGTAAATATGGGGTTTTCCGATGACACTTTTCTGGATGTTCCCGCAGAAGGCACCCTGGGTACCCTGTTCCAACTCCTGCCCGGTGGGGGCGTTGAAACCCACCG
>DASTLM010000096.1:0-6311 GCA_035714945.1 Dehalococcoidia bacterium
ACGTGCCCCGGGGTGTCGATGATGTTGATCCGGTGGTCTAGCCAGTAGGTCGTGGTCGCCGCCGCGGTAATGGTGATGCCCCGCTCTTTCTCTTGCGGCATCCAGTCCATTGCCGTAGTGCCCTCGTCGATGCCGCCGACCTTGCGAATAATCCCGGTCAAAAACAGGACACGTTCGGTCACGGTGGTCTTGCCGGCGTCAATGTGGGCAATGAATCCAATGTTGCGGATTTTACTGATCGGTACTGTTGCTTCCATGCTTCCCTGTTGTGTTTCTTCCAGCCTGGTCTTGGCTACCTGCCCCGGATACTTAACTCTAAAATATTAAAAATATTACCGGCGATAATGGACAAAGGCCCGGTTGGCGTCGGCCATGCGGTGCAATTCTTCCCGGCGTCTTACCGCCGATCCCTCCCCGCGGGAGGCTTCCATAAACTCGGTGGCTAGACTGCGCCGCATCGTGCTGCCCTTCCGGCCTCTGGCTCCACGAATAATCCAGCGCATGCCCAGGGCTTCGCTGCGGTTGGGGCGCAGTTCGGTGGGGACCTGGTAAGTAGCCCCGCCGATCCTGCGGGGTTTGACCTCGACGATCGGGGTGGCGTTCTTGATCGCCAGTTCGAAAATTTCCATCGGGTCGCGTCGCGATTCTTCTCGGATTATGTCCAGGGCTTTGTAAACAAACCGCTGGGCGGTAGACTTCTTGCCCTTGAGCATCACCCGGTTAATAAACCTGGCCAACAGGAGGTTATTGTAAGTAGGATCCGGAGTTATTACCCTGGGTTCGGCGCGCCTTCTTCTGGACATAGGTCAATTACACCTTAAAATACGGGATCCTCTCAAGAAGGATCCCGAGGTAGGAAAAGCCCGCTAGTATCTGATGTGGGTCAGTTGCTTACGGCTTTACGGCCCCGTACTTGCTGCGACCCCGCCGACGACCTTGCACGCCTTCAGCGTCCAAGGCGCTGCGGACTACGTGGTAGCGCACACCCGGCAGGTCCTTGACGCGACCGCCGCGTATGAGGACCACTGAGTGCTCCTGGAGGTTGTGGCCTTCGCCGCCGATGTAGGCAGTTACTTCAACGCCGTTGGTCAGCCGGACCCGGCAAATTTTCCGCAGCGCTGAGTTGGGTTTTTTGGGGGTCATGGTACGCACTTGAATGCATACCCCCCGGCGTTGCGGGCAACCTGATCCCCACTTTAAACGGTTGCGCAGGGAGTTCTGCACCCAATGCAACGCCGGAGCTTTGGTGCCTTTTTTGATGGGGCTGCGCCCCTTCCGTACCAGTTGATTTACCGTAGGCATAACTCTACCCTTTAACTGATGGTCATCATAGTGACCAGTTGACTAACTTTAACAACTTGGCGTTGCTCTGTCAACGATTGACACCTTCGCATTTGCTCGACTAAAATGTCGGCGGTCATTAAATTATTCCACCGATTAGTGTACTTGAGTGTACCTGGGCACGTAGGGGAGCTTGGTTGAGCCAGGCTGAGAGGGTGGCCGATCTGCCGCCGACCCTTGCGAACCTGATCTGGGTAATGCCAGCGTAGGGAAGCGGCGCTTGATAATGATGCTCTATTGGGTGAGGCCGCCGACGGCTACGAGTTGGCGGCCTTACCTTGTCCCCTGGGTTAAGCGTTAGAATTATGTCTCAGCAAAGGGCGGCCGTACCAAGAATCAAGCTGGCTGCCATCTCCAGGACCTTTGACGTCGGCGGCCGCCGGGAAGCAGTCCTGGAATCGGTGGATATCACCGCCATGGCCGGCGAGTTCGTCAGCATCATTGGCCCCAGCGGCTGTGGCAAAAGTACCCTGCTCAACATCATCGCCGGGTTGGACAATGCCGATACCGGCATCGTCCAGATGGAAGGCGACGCTTCCCGCCGTCGGCTGGGCCGCATTGGCTACATGCAGCAGAAGGACTTGGTGCTGCCCTGGCGGTCGGTGCTGGACAACACCGTTCTGGGGTTGGAGTTGCATGGCCGCTCCCGGCGACAAGCCCGCCAGCGGGCGCTGGAGCTGGTGGAGACTTTTGGGCTCAAGGGCTTCGAGAAACTGTACCCCATTGCCCTGTCGGGTGGCATGCGCCAGCGGGTGGCTTTCATGCGTACCATGCTGCTGGACCAGGACGTGATTCTGCTGGACGAACCCTTCGGCGCGTTGGATGCGCTGACCCGGGGGCAGATGCAGGAGTGGCTGCTGCAGCTCTGGGAGGCGTTGAACCAGACGATCATTTTGATAACCCACGATGTTGACGAAGCTATCCTGTTATCGGACCGGGTGTACGTGCTTACGGCTCGTCCTGGCCGGGTCAAGATGGTCCTGGATGTTGAATTGCCCAGGCCCAGAAATTATCACTCGGCCACCACCAGGGAGTTCACCGAGCTCAAGGCCACCCTGTTGGCCACCTTGCATGAAGAGAGTTCCCGACAGTCCTGGCGTCAATGGGATGGGCCCGTCCAGTGAGACCGGACGCTTCGCCATCGGCCATCGAGGGACCTGGGTCTGGGGAAGCCGGCCAGTCCCGGGCGTTTAACCCTGCTGCAGCGCGTTCCTTGGGTCGGGATGTCAGCGGTATTGGCCGCTCCGTCGGGCATTTGAGGCGCTGGGCCACTCCAATTTTAATCCTCATCGCCTGGCTGGCGGCGTGGGAAGCCTGGACCCAACTGGGTGATGTGCCCAAATGGCAGTTGCCTGGGCCCCTGGACATCGCTCAGGAATTGGTGGAGAGCCGGGGACTGCTGTGGGAACACACCCGGGTTACCCTCCTGGAAGTGGTCCTGGGTTTCCTGGCAGCCCTGATCGTTGGCCTGTTCCTGGCCAACGCCATCGCCTATTCTCGAATCGTGGAACGCTCGATCTATCCCATTGTTATCGCATCCCAGACCATCCCGATTATCGCAATTGCGCCCTTGTTGCTGATCTGGGTGGGTTACGGGATAGCGCCGAAGATCATAGTGGTGGCCCTGATCTGTTTCTTCCCCATATCGGTGAATACCGTCGACGGGCTGCGTTCGGTGGACCCGGATATGGTCAACATGATGCGCACTTTGGGAGGGTCCCGCTGGCAAGTCTTCACCAAACTTCAGGTGCCTTCGTCGCTCCCCCAGATGTTTTCCGGGATCAAGATCGGCATCACCTTCAGTGTGATTGGGGCGGTTATCGGCGAGTGGGTGGGAGCCAGCGCCGGCCTGGGCTACTTGATGACCTACTCGCAGCCGCTGTTTCTAACTGCCCGAGTGTTTGCTGCCATTGTGGTGTTGTCGGTGATGGGCATTGGCCTGTTTGGGTTGGCGACGCTGGTTGAGCGGTTGACGCTGCCCTGGTACCACGACCAGAAGCGCGCCCGCAGCCTGGAGCGCGTCTAGGCGCTGCCACCGGCGTTGCCGGGCGGACTATTGCTTACCAGGTTTAGCGATTAGACCTATTTGGCGAATAGACCGGTTGATTCAAGGAGTAGATTATTAAGGAGTAGATAATTGATGAAGAAACTTTTCCAATTTATTGGCCTGGTTTTTTTTGGCCTGGTCCTGGTGGCCTGTTCCGCGGTGGCCCCGGCACCTGGTTCCGAACCGGTAGTTGACGCGGTGCCGATTTCGGCACCGCGGACCAAGGTATCGGTGGCCCTGGACTGGTTTCCCTGGTCCAACCACTCCGGACTGTACATCGCCAGGGCGCGGGGCTACTTTGCCGATGAAGGACTAGAGGTGGAGATATTTACCCCCGGCGACCCGACGACAGTGCTGCAGACGGTGGCCTCGGGGCGGGACGACTTTGGTATCAGCTATCAGACCGAAGTGTTGATCGCCCGGCAATCAAACGTGCCAGTAGTATCGATAATGGCCATGGTGCAGCACCCATTGGACTCGGTGATGGCCCTGGAGAGTTCCGGGATATCGTCTCCGGAAGACCTGGTGGGGAAGACCGTCGGGTGGCCCGGGGGGCCTTCCTCCGCGCCGCTCCTGGACACCATGCTCAAGAGCCAGGGCAGGAGCCTGGATGATGTTGAAATGATTAACGTCGGTTACGATCTGGTACCCGCCCTCATCAGCGGTCAAGTTGATGCCATCATCGGCGCTTACTGGGTGCACGAGTCCATCTCGGCGACGAACCTGGGCTTTCCGGTCAACATCATGCGCATGGAGCAGCACGGCGTGCCCGACTTCTACGAGCTGGTCATGGTGACCAACCAGGACACCATCGCCGAGAATCCGGACCTGGTGCAACGTTTCGTACGGGGGGCCCAGCGGGGCTACCGGGACGCCATCGCCGACCCCCAGGGAGCGGTGCAATTGCTGCAGTCGGTGCGCCCCGAAGTTGACCTGGCCATCGAGAATCCCGGCGTCGACTTGCTGGCGCCCCTGTGGGAGCCCGACGGCGGCCAGGGGTTCGGCTGGCAGGAAGAAGCCCGCTGGGTTGACTACGCCCGGTGGATGGAAGAGAGCGGCCTGCTGGATGACGGGTCTGCTGACAGTGCCAGGGCGGCTTTTGACAACAGCTTCGTGGCCAACGCCGGCCGGTAAGATCAGCACCGGCCATGGGATGTTATACTAACTACTGGCCAAATTCTGGACCTTGATCGGGCGGTTGAATATATATGCCACTCTATTTCTTGCTGGGTACCCTTACCGAAAATGGACAGCGGATGTTGCAGCACAATCCGGATTTGATGGTTGATTCCATCAAGGAATGTAACTCGGCCAACGCTAACATTCTGGGTCAGTACGCGGTATTGGGCAAGTATGACTACGTGATGATGGCCGAAGCCGATGATAATGAAGCCGTCGGTCGCCTGGCGTTGGAAATCGGAGTGAAGGCCGGGCTGCACACGGAAACTCTACCGGCGATGGCCATTGGTGACCTGGTCGACGACGGCCCGGGCGAGGCCGAGTTGGAAGCCTCGGCCGCCGACCCACCGGCTAGAGGAGAGTGGCGGCTGCCCAGAGATGATTCCTAGCCATCGGCTGCTGGATGATATGGGCTTGAGCGACGAGTTGCGGGATAGCGTATCCAGGGTTTGGGAAGAGGTGGCAACCCATCCCTTGGTCCTGGAGTTGGGGGAAGGCACCCTGTCTCATGATGCCTTCACTACTTACTTTGACCAGGACTACCTGTTCCTGAAAGACTGGAAAATCCTGCTGAGCCTGGCCAGCGCCAAGTCCCCCGACTTTGACGCGGCGCGGCAGATTGTTGGGTTTCTGCATCTAGGGTTGGGCGGCGAAGAGGGCCTGTTCCAGCAGGCATTCCGCGAGCGCGGGCTGTCCCGGCAGGATGTGAACAATCTAGAGTACCTGCCCACTACGCTGAACTACAGCGGCTACCTGCGCCGGCGGGCTTATGAAGGAAGCTTTATTGAAGTAGTCGCCACCCTGCTGGCGGTGGAATGGCCTTACCTGGACTGGGCGCAGCGTCTGGCAGCGGCGGGCAAACACCCGGACAATTGGTATTACCAGACCTGGATCGATATCCACACCAGCGAAGGCATGAGCGGCTTCGTCAGCTGGATGCGCCAGACGGTGGACGCGTCAGAGTTGTCTGCCGCCCAGCGGGGCGAACTCCGGGCCATCTTCCGCGACGTGCTGCGTTATGAGTTGTTCTTCTTCGACATGGCCTATCGAGGCGAGGCATGGCGGCAGTAAGCGGCAGGAAAGTGCCGTCGGCCCTGACCATCGCCGGGTCCGACTCGGGTGGTGGCGCGGGCATCCAGGCTGACCTGAAGACCTTCGCTGCCCTGGGGGTGTACGGTACTTCGGCCCTGACCGCCATCACTGCCCAGAACACGGTTGCGGTCACCGCGGTGCATGAGATACCCACCGATGTCATTGCGGCTCAGATCGAGGCGGTCATCAGCGACATCGGCGCCGACGCCGTCAAGACCGGGATGCTGTCCAGCAGCGCCATTGTGGAAGTTGTCTCCCGGGAGCTAGTGCGGCATCGGGTGGAGCGGCTGGTGGTGGACCCGGTGATGGTCGCCAAGAGCGGCGACTCGCTGCTGCGGAAAGACGCGGTGGCGTCCCTGCGGACTCAATTGTTGCCCCTGGCGACGGTGGTGACGCCCAACATCCCCGAGGCGGAAGTGCTCACCGGAATGGCCATCGCCTCTCCGGAGGACATGCGCCGTGCCGCCGCGATGATTGTGGGGATGGGCGCCCGGGGTGTGGTGGTCAAGGGCGGGCACCTGGCAGGTCCGGCCACCGACCTGTTCTACGACGGTTCCCGCTTTCAGGAGTTCACCGCCCCCCGCATCGACACCGTCAACACCCACGGCACCGGCTGCACCTTCGCCTCGGCGATAGCGGCCGGGCTGGCCCG
>DASTLM010000097.1:0-8751 GCA_035714945.1 Dehalococcoidia bacterium
ATGGGAGAGGAGCCGCCCATCTGGGGATTTGACGGCTCCAGCACCAACCAGGCTCCGGGCAGCCAGTCCGACTGCGTTTTGAATCCGGTTTTTAGCTGTCCCGACCCCATACGGGGGGGTGACCACAAGCTGGTGATGTGCGAGGTACTGCTTACCGATATGACGCCCCACCCCACCAACACCCGGGCGGCCTGCTTGGCCAGCGCCAAAAAGTATGCTCCGCTGGATACCTGGTTTGGCATTGAGCAGGAGTACACTTACTTTGATGGCGTCAAGCCTCTGGGCTGGCCGGATAACGGGTTCCCGGCGCCCCAGGGCGGGTACTATTGTGGAGTGGGCTCCGACGAAGTGTTCGGTCGTCCCATTGTGGAGGAACACCTGGAAGCCTGTCTAAAAGCTGGCTTGTCCATTGCCGGTATTAACGGCGAAGTGATGCCCGGCCAGTGGGAGTTTCAAATTGGGCCGATTGGCGCGCCGGCAGTGGCCGACCAGCTGTGGCTGGCCAGATGGCTTTTGTATCGCATTGGCGAAGATTTCAACGTCAGCGCCACGCTGGACCCCAAGCCGGTGCGGGGCGACTGGAACGGCGCTGGAGCGCACGCCAACTTCTCTACCAACCGGATGAGGAACGGCTACGAAGCTTGTGTGGCAGCGGCGGAAGCCCTCAGCAAGAAACATGATCTGCACATTGCCAACTACGGACACCGGATTGAAGAACGCCTCACCGGTCAGCACGAGACCTGTTCCTACAAGGAATTCCGTTACGGGGTTTCCGACCGGGGAGCTTCGGTCAGGATACCCTGGCAGGTAGCCCGCGACGGTAAGGGTTATATTGAAGACCGGCGGCCCAACGCCAACTGCGACCCCTACGTCGTAACCAGGTTGATTATGGATACCGTCTGCGGCGCGGCGTCCGCCTGAGCTTCCCAAGGTTGGATCCCAGCAAACGCCGTCCCTTTGGGGCGGCGTTTGTTTGCCAGGAGATGAGGATTACTGGAGATGAGGGATTAAATGAGTAGGATTACCCCTGGAGTGGAGTTTCCTGGAGTGGAGTTTCTATGATGACCGATGACCGGGCCGCGGAACGAGAGTATGTTCTGAGAAGCGCCAGAGACAACGACGTTAAATTCATCCGTCTCTGGTTCACCGATATACTGGGCCATCTGAAAGGGTTTGCCATTAACGTGGATGACCTGGAGGATGCCATCGAAGGGGGCGTTGGCTTCGACGGCTCGGCCATTGAGGGGTTCGCCCGAATTGACGAAAGCGACATGCGGGCCTTCCCGGACCCCACAACCTTTGCCCTTCTCCCCTGGCGTCCGCGGCAGAACGCGGTGGCCCGGATGTTCTGTGACATCAGCACTCCCGATAGAAAACCTTTCATCGGTGATCCCCGCAACGCCTTGAAGCGCAATCTGGAGCGGCTGGCCAAGCTGGGGTACACCTACTACGTAGGCCCGGAGCTGGAGTTTTTTTACTTGAAAGACGCTCAAAACCCGGTGCCCCTGGACAATTTTGGCTACTATGACCAGCAGTCCAGTCAGCCAGCTTCCGACCTGCGGCGGGACACGGTCCTGAATTTGTCGGAAATGGGCATACCGGTCAAGTACTCGCACCACGAGGGCGCGCACAGTCAGCACGAGATTGACCTGCAATACTCCGACGCCCTGACCATGGCCGACAATGTGATGACCGCCAAATTGGTCATCAAGGAACTGGCCCAACTCCGGGACGCCTACGCTTCCTTTATGCCCAAACCCTTCTCCGGGGTGAATGGCTCGGGCATGCACACCCATCAATCGTTGTTCCGGGGCGACCAGAACGCTTTCTACGACGCTGAGGACGACTATCATCTATCGATTATCGCCAAGCGGTTCATCGCCGGTTTGCTGCGGCACGCTCCAGAAATCACCCTGGTGACCAATCAGTGGGTCAACTCGTACAAGCGGCTGGTGCCGGGCTATGAGGCCCCGGTTTATGTATCCTGGGCTTACGTGAACCGCTCCGACCTGGTGCGGGTGCCGGCCTACAAACCCGGTTACGAGGGCTCGGTACGAATCGAATACCGTGCGCCGGACCCGGCCTGCAACCCGTATCTAGCCTTCAGCGTGATGCTGGCGGCGGGTCTCAAGGGCGTTGAAGAAGAATATCCGCTGCCGCCGGCAGTGGAGGGCAACGTTTTTGGCATGGCCAATGAGGAACGGGTGTCCCGGGACATCAAGACCCTGCCGGGCAGCCTGGGCGAAGCTCTGGCCCTGGCTGAGAAAAGCTCGCTGCTCCGGGAAGCCCTGGGAGAGCACATCTTCACCAGCTTCATTCACAACAAGAAGATTGAATGGGCACAGTACCGGTCCACCGTAACCGACTACGAGATATCCCGCTACCTCCCGGTTTTGTAGCCCTGCTGCCCTGAAAACACACCGCGCTGAAACAAACTAACCCAAGACAGCGTAGCCAGGACAGCGTAGCCAGGACAGCGTAGCCAAGACAGCGTGGCAATCAGCCGAGGCACACCATCAGGGTGTGCCTTTGTTGTTGGCTTGCCTTGGCTGAGCCAACGTCCTATGGACTGGCTACGAGTCGTCCTGGTTGTGTTGGGTTTGGAATGGGGGTGAATCCCCATTTATTACCGGTTTCTCAGTGGAGGTTAAGAAACGGTAATAATATGGTGACTATCAGGGTACATACAGCCGAATAGGAGTGCGCAATGCGGGTGGCAGTTATTGAGGACGACCCTGAAATAATGGAAATCGTTACCATGGCCTTTGAGACTGCCTGGCCGGGTAGCCAGGTGATCGGCGCACCTAACGCTACCGAGGGCATGCAGTTGATCCAGCGGGAGAGTCCCGATGTGGTGATCCTGGATGTGGGCCTGCCCGAAGGCGATTCCTACGGCTACCACCTTTGCAAAGAGCTTCGCAGTACGTCGGACGTGCCAATCATCATGCTTACTGCGCGCTCCCGAGAAGTGGACGTCGTTCGCGGACTGGAATTGGGCGCCGCCGACTACGTGACCAAACCCTTCAGTCCCATCGAACTGCTGGCGCGTACCAGGGCGGTGATGCGCCGGGTTCAGGTGGGGCCGCTGGGAACTGAAGGACGGCCTTTCATCAGCAAAGACATTTGCGTCGATTTCGATACCCGTGAAGTTTCGGTCCAGGGGCAGCCAGCCAAGCTCACTCCCACCGAATATAAGATGCTATGTTACTTGATTCGAAACCCCCGGCAAGTGCTGACCAATCAGGCCATTCTCGACGTGGTGTGGGGCGATGGCTACCTGTGCAGCAGCGGGTTGGTGAAAGCCCACGTTCAGCGGCTGCGCAAGAAGCTCAAGGATAATTTGCAGGACCCCAAACTGATCATAACCGAGCGCGGCAGGGGCTACCGGTGGGACGGGACAAAATAGCCGGCGGGGCAGCCCTGCTCCTCGGGTCGCGGACCAATTCACTAATCGAGAAATACAGATTTTCGAGAAGCAGACGGAACATTACCGGGGCAAAACTCCCTTAGAGATGTACTCCTTCGATGTACTCCTTCGATGTACTCCTTCACAACCCTGACAATGCCGAAGTTGCTGACCTTCTGCGCTTGAGCGACGCTGCAGCGTTGCCTACCCGGCGGGTAAGCGCCGCCCTGGATAATGACCCGGCAGATGGGTCAACTCGCCTGGCTGCCCCTAAGGGGAGGTCGTTGTGACCATCTACGCCAGCTTCTACGAACTCCTGCCCTTATTGTCGTTCATTTTCAACATTTTTCTGCTGTCGTTAGTGCTGCGCAGCGATTGGAATACCCAGCGGAACCGGGTCTTTGCCCTGCTCCTGTTCACCATGGCCCTCTGGTGCCTGACCATCTTTGGCGTGCGGACCAGTCCTCATCCCGATGGCGTTGAACTTGCCATGATTTGGGAAAAGACTGCAATCGCCATGGTGCTGGGAATCTCGGTCCTGTACTATCACTTCTCATTGCTCTACGTCCGGCGTAAGGCTCCGGCGGCCCTCCTGCCCACCTTCTACCTGGCGTGGGTGTTGTTCGCCGGGTTGTCGATGGGCGGTCAGGTAATCAGTCACATTGAAGAGGTAACTCTCCTTGGCGGCTATGTGGGCTGGGCCGCCCGCCTGACCAGTGCCGGAACGCTGTACCTGGCCTTGGGTTACGTTCCGGCGGTTTTGGGTATGTACAACCTGATTCAGTACCACCGTCAGACCCGGTCTCCAGAAGAGAAGAACCGAATTCTATATATTGTTGTGGGGGCAAGCCTATCCCTGGTGGGCGCCACTTCCGACTTCTTATTCGGCCACGGCATTCTATTCTACCCCTTCGGCATCATGGCTAACCTGTATTTCGTCACGCTTACCGCCGTGGCAATACTGAAGTACCAATTGTTGGAATTGCGGGTGGTGTTGCGAAATGGCCTGACTTACACCTTGCTGGGTATCTTCATTGTGGGAGTTTACGGCGTGGTGTTCGTGCTCTTCAACTTTACCTTCCGCTCCCAGAGCGAGTCCGCCCGCCTGATTTCGGTGATCAGCGCGGCGGCAGTGGTGGCCATCGCCCTTCAGCCGGTGCTGAACCAGTTGCAGCAATGGGCCGACCGCTGGTTTTTTCGGGAGCGTTACGATCACCTGCAAGCCCTGGAGGAATTCAGCCAGGATACCAAGGACATTACCGACTTGAAAAGCATTTCCGACTCGCTAACCGCTCTGGTGAGACGGGCAATGCTGGCCAATAGTTCGGCCCTGTTGCTGCCGGCCCCTAATTCGCCGGGTTTCTACGTGGCCTCAACCAACAATCTCAGCGGTGCTGAAGCGCTGACCTTCCTGGAAGATAGCCCCATTCTAACCTGGCTCCGCGACAACGATGGCATCCTCACCCGCCGGAACCTGGAGGCGGTCACCAGGATCCGTGCCCTGACCGCTACCGAGCAACTGGCAGTCGAAATCCTGGACACCGACCTGCTGATTCCATTGAAGAGCAAGGGACATCTGACGGGAGTGCTGGTGGTTGGTCCCAAGTTGACCGATGAAGATTACTCAGCCAGCGACATCACCCTGCTTAGTGCGGTGGTTAATCAGACCGCCACCGCAATTGAAAACGCCCGGCTCTACGGTCAGGAATCCGAACGGCTGGCCCAACTGGAAGAAATGGAGAAGCTGAAGCAAACCCTGCTGCTGACCGTGGCCCACGAGCTGAAGACGCCTTTAACGGTGATCAAAGCCGGCACTGAGATGCTGGCCTTGCAGGAAGAAACCCCCGGTTCCGGACCCCGAGGCAGGCTGATTCGCAGCATCAATCGGGGCGTGGAACGACTGGAGCGGCTGGTGGACGAGTCCCTGGACTACGCCCGGATGCAGGACTCCAACCTGGAGCTGGAACTGGAGTCCACCAACATTCGGGACCTGTACCAGGAAACGGTGGCCCTGTTAACTCCCATCGCCCGGTCCAAGCGGCAGACCCTGAACCTGGAATTGCCCGATGTTCTGCCCACTCTGGTGATTGACCGGCGGCGATGGGAGCGAGTCCTTTTGAACCTGATCTCCAACGCCAACCGGTACACCGGGCCAGAGGGTAACATCTGCGTCTCGATAGAACTTGAGCCCGGTTATCTGGTTACCCGGGTAACTGATACTGGCCAGGGAATACCTCAAGAAGACCTGGAGCGAGTGTTCAACGTTTACTATCGGAACTCCACCGCCAACGGCAGAGGAGCCGGTAAAAGCAGCGGCATTGGTCTGTCCATCGCCAAATATCTGGTGGAGCTCCACGGAGGCAAGATCTGGGTGGAAAGCACCCTGGGTGAGGGCAGCACTTTTTACTTCACGTTACCGTTAGGAGAAGCTTATGAAAGTATTGTTAATCGATGACGACCCCGACGTTCTGGAAGTGGTCACCCTGACCTTTGAGATGCGTTGGCCCGACTCGATCATCGTTTCGGCCCAGGACGGATATACCGGCATCCAGATGGTGGATACCGAGAACCCGGCGCTGGTCATTCTGGATATCAGCCTACCCGACATGGACGGTTACACCATATGTCAGGAAATTCGCCGATTCTCCGACGTGCCCATCGTCATGCTGACCGTACGGGATGGGGGGGCAGACATCGTGAGGGGATTGCAACTGGGGGCCGACGATTTCGTGGCCAAACCCTTCCGCCCCATCGAGTTCATGGCGCGGGTACAGGCGGTGCTGCGGCGAACCCAGGCCACACCCTTTAATGGCGGTGATGAGAAACCCTTCCGGCACTGTGGACTCCTGGTGGACTTCAAGCGTCACGAGGTGTTCCTGGGGGACAAACTGCTAAAGCTCACTCCCACGGAGTACCAACTGCTGTATCACCTGACCAAGAACGCCGGCAAGGTTATGACCCACCGTACCTTGCTGGGCCGGATCTGGGGACGGGAATACCTGGATGAGACCAACTATTTGAAGGTGCACATCAAGCACCTGCGCCACAAGCTGGAGGACAATCCCGCCGAACCCAAATACATTTTGACCGAGCGAACGGTAGGGTACAAATTTGTCAAGGCGGACACGGCAGTCCAAGAGTTTGCCTGATCAATGCCGATGCGGATAGAATACCGCTTGACTAATAGTATGACCGCCCTGCAATTTGTGGGGTGAGAACCTGGAGGTACGCCTTGCCAGAACAACCCAGCGAAAAGTCCGTACAGCGGATGCGGGTTTTTGTAGATAAATTTTGCGAGAAGTCCGGCAGCTTTACTCACCCGGATAAAGAGGTGACCGAGGCGGTCATTTTGGGGTTGGCCAAGAACATCGACGATTTGGGACGGCCATTATGCCCCTGCCGATTCTATCCCGATAAAAAAGAAGAAATTAATCATCGCACCTGGGTCTGCGCCTGTGATGATATGCAGGTCTATAAATACTGCCACTGCTTGTTGTTCCTGAACCAGGATGGTCTGCCCATCACCGAGTATCTGCCGGAGGACCATGAGGGACGGAAGATGTACGGTCTGGTCAAGGACACTTTGCCGGACAAAGGCCGCCCGCTGCGGGACAAATGGCAAGAGCGAGAAGAAGAACGCAAAAAGCGTCCTTCCTAGTCTCCTTCCTAATCTCCTTCCCGGTCAATGATTGGTCTGCCTTCCGATCTGCCCAAATTCATTTCAAAGGTCCTCATTATTCTGCTGCTTCCACCGTGAGGGTGTAGGGAGCCGGTTGCAGCGTCAGGGGAGCGATAGCTGAGACCGCCACCAGCAGACGGTCCGGTGGTTGGGGCGAATCAATCACCATTTCACCCGAGTTACTCTGGTCTAATTGAATCATCGAGACCTGATTCGAGACCTGATCTTGCTGGTTGATCTGAATTACCTGGACAATGTAGTCTTGCTGGACGCGATTGTGGGTCAGCACAAATCCGGAGAGGAGCCAGCCGGTGTCTTTCCCGGTTATTCCAGATACCGGGCCTGGAATATCCGGGCCTGAAACATCCGGGACTGCAATATTACGGAAGCAAAGACCGGAGCCATTTTTCGCATCGTCGGTCACATACTGAAACCTGATCTGAATCACCTGGTCTGCGTAGCCGGTGAGGTCAACGCTCTCATCAATCCATCCCAGGCTATCCCCCGGGTCCAGGCTATCTCCCAGTTGCCCGCTATCCCCGGTATAACCGGGTCCGAAGCCGTTCCCAATGGGATTCTTCTGGGAAGTGTGGGCGGTTGCCAGGATGTCCCAGGTCCGGCCCTGGTCAGTGGACACTTGCACGTATCCATAGTCCCAGTCCGGCTCAATCCGGTACCATACCTGGTAGTTAAGGGTCGCCTGGCTCCGGCCGCGCAGGTCGATGGTGCGGGTCATCGCGGAGTTGATGGAGTCGCCGGAGTTGCTCCACCAGCAGCCTTGCTCGCCGACCTCTGTGGGCAGCAGAGCGGTTTCCGTTGCACCCTGAAACCTCAGGCGCACCGGGCCGGGCAGGGGCGCCAATTCGACATACTCGGTGGAGTATTGGGGTATCTCTGATTTGATCTCAGCAAAGGCGCTGATCGCTGGGGCGACCCTGGCGTGGACATCGAGATCGGCGTATCCGTACTTTCCTGCCGGTTCATCCAGTACATTGGCGACTACCCAGTCGGCGAAAACGTCATTGAAGGTTGCATTGTAGCCCTGGTCTGCCAGGTACTGGTCGATTCCAGCGATACCGTCGGCGGGTTCCTGGACCAACTCTTTCAGGATTCCCTGCTGGCTGTAATGTTCGGCCAGATAGTGGAAAAATAGGGCAGCGCCACCGTAATGGGCGAAGACGTTGGCGTCGTCCAGGGGCCAGTGGACCAGTGAAATGGTGGGCGATCCCAGGAACTGGTTGATGCTGGCGGCCCGGTATCCGGCCACCGAAACCGCCAGGTCGGAAAGGCCCTCGTTGACCCAGGTATCTTCAGAATCGTCGCTGTTCCAGTGGATGGCGTGCTGGAGTTCGTGGGCGAGGACCTGCAGATAGCTGGCGTGGCCAACTGGCAATGCCCGGACGTTGATGTAGATGGCCTCTCGCTGGTTGCTGTAGGGGTATACGTCCTGCGGGTGTTCATCCGAGGAGCTAAAGTATCCGGCCACCCCCCCAATCTGGGCGTGAATGATGTTCAGATGGGGGTCATTGTCGATCCCAGGCGACCGTTCCGTTCCGAAGGCATGGGACACTCGAGGATAGATGGTGTCCTCAAACTCCAGGGCGGCTCGTTCCAGGTCTGTCGGCAAAACTGCCTGACCTTTTTCAAAATACCAATAGGCGTGGGG
>DASTLM010000098.1:0-14984 GCA_035714945.1 Dehalococcoidia bacterium
CTGGACGAGACCCGCGGCATCAAGATCGACATTGGCCGCTTGACCCTGGATGACAAGGCCACGTTTGACCTGCTCTCTTCAGGCAAGACCACCGAGGTGTTCCAGCTGGAAAGCTCGGGAATGCAGCGGTACATCAAGGAATTGAAACCCTCCAACCTGGGGGACATTGCGGCGATGATCGCGCTGTACCGACCCGGCCCCATGGAACACATCGACACCTTTATCAACGCCAAACACGGACGCTCGGCCATCGCCTACCCCCACCCCAGCTTGAAAGACCTGCTGGACGAGACCTACGGCGTAATCGTCTACCAGGACCAGGTGCTGCTGATATTGCAGAGTTTCGCTGGCTACACCCTGGGTGAGGCCGACACCGTACGCAAAGCGATGGGCAAGAAGATCGCCTCCATGATGGCCCAGGAGCGTCAGAAATTCATTGACGGCGCTCAGCGGAAGGGCTTTGCCCAGGACGTCGCGGTGCAGATCTTCGACCTGATCGAACCCTTCGCCGGGTACGCCTTCAACAAGGCCCACAGCGTCAGCTACGCGCTGATTTCCTACTGGACGGCCTATTTCAAGGCCCATTACCCGGTGGAGTACATGGCGTCGGTGTTGAATTCGCGCCTGGACCACACCGACAAGGTAATTAACGCCATCAACGAATGCTCCAAGCTGAAAATTCCGGTGTTGCTGCCGGACATCAATCGGTCTGGAGAGTTCTTCACCATCGACAAAGAATTCGGCCCGGATCCCGCCCTTCGCTTCGGATTGGCGGCCATCAAAACCATCGGCGAAGGCGCGGTCCGTCCCCTGGTTGAAGGGCGCAAAAAGAATGGCCCTTTTGAATCGATTGACGATTTCTGCCGCCGGGCCGACGTCAGCGCCCTGAACCGCCGAACCTTGGAAAGCCTGGTGAAGGCGGGGGTGTTCGACAGCCTGGGCCAACGAGGCGCAGTGCTGGGCGCGGTGGACCAGATCATCAGCGCCGCTCAGCTTGAGACCAGAATGCGCAACACTGGCCAGACCAGCATGTTCGATACCATTGGGAATAAGGATTCCGGCTCCATTATCCCGGGTGTGGATCTGAACCGGCCGGACGTTTCCAGGGAGCAGAAGGCTAACTGGGAACGCGAGTTCCTGGGAGTACCTCTCTCATACAATCCCCTCCTTGAGCTGGCTAATATCGATGCTGGCGGCGCCATTGCGTCGCTGGACCAGTTAGATGAAGAACTGCAAGGGCAATCTCTGGTACTGGTGGGACATGTCTCGGGTATCACCGAACGTAATACCCGCGAGCAGAAGAAGTTTTTGATTGTATCGGTGGACTTGTTGGGCGGGCCGATTGAGGTGATAGTGTGGCCCGATGTATTGGAACGCACCGCAGAAATTTGGGAGGAGGGGAAGCTGGTTAAGGCCGAAGGAAGGCTGCGGGTACGCGGCGATCAGTTCTCCTTGGCCTGCGAAGAGGTCGAGGAGTTCTTTCCATCGGACCCAGTCGAAACGAACGTGGCACCATCGTACACCAGGGGGGATGCCTACTCAGCATCTAATCTCCACTCCAATGGGACTGGGACTGGGACTGGGACTGGGACTGGGACTGGGACTGGGACTGGGACTGGGACTGGGACTGGGACAAAGAAAAAATCGGCGCCGGCTGCCGCTGCTCCGGCTAACCTACGGTCCGTGGTTCTGGCCATCGAGGAATCGGACAATCCGATCGAAGACGCCCACCTGTTGCGAGAAGTAATCCAGGTATTGTTGGAATACCCCGGCAAGGACCGGGTCAACCTGCAAATTCACACCAGCACCCGCCGGGTGCTGATGGAGTTGCCGGTAGTCAGCACCGGTTACTGTCCTGAACTGAAGGAACGACTGGAGGAACTGCTGGGGGCGGACTCGGTGGCTCTCCAGCAATTGGAAAGCTCTCCTGAGCTAGAACAGGCACCGTTCTAGGTGGGTATATTGGGATTTTTCGACGTTTATGCCCACGTCATCCCAGGAACTCTTCCAGGACTCGGCTAGCTCCACATCCTTGGCGTAACGGCCCTCGCGCGAGTCCAATAATCAATGACATTGTCCGGGTTGTAGTCAGCTTCAAGCAATAGCTGTTTGGGCTTTTCCGGGTCATATTGGTGCATGTTGAGCTTTTATAAATTTGTTAACAGTGATATAATAACACTTGGGTAATTGGGCAATTTGTATCTAGACTGGCACGCTGAGCGGTTTGCCCAACCTCGGGGACCATGGAGCACTGAGACACGAACACTGTAATCAAGGCAGGCGAGAACCTGGGGACGGACGGCGAAGTATGAGCGTTGTCGACGATATAAAGAGCCGTCTGGACATACTGGAGGTGGTCGCCAACCACACAGCTTTACAACGTTCGGGAAAGGCTTTCAAGGCCAATTGCCCTTTCCATCAAGAGAGAACGCCCTCCTTCTTCGTGTTCCCCGACCGCCAGAGTTGGCGTTGCTTCGGGGCTTGCGCCACCGGGGGAGACATTTTCTCCTTCGTTATGAAAACTCAAAATCTGGAATTTGCCGAAGCCTTGAAGCGACTGGCCATGCAAGCCGGGGTAACTCTACCGTCCCGAGAGCGGCGAACTGAACAACAATCGGCCTTCGACATCAATGAAGCCGCCAAAGAGTACTTCCGGTTTAGGCTGGCTTCATCGCAGGGAAGCGAGGCCCGGGCCTATCTGGACCGGAGGGGCCTGGATAAATTAACGATTGAAAAGTTTGAACTGGGCCTCAGTCCGAAAGACGGGGAGTCGCTGAAGAACCACCTGATGAACCAGGGCTTCTCCGCGGAACAACTGGCCCAAGCGGGCGTGGTCTCCGGCGGGGACAGCGGCCGGTACCGCGACCTGTTCCGCGGCCGCCTGATATTTCCCATCAGGAATGGTCAAGGTGACCTGGGAGGATTTGGTGGCCGGGCGTTGGACGATTCCAACCCCAAGTATCTCAACTCGCCCAGGACACCGGTTTTCGATAAAGGCCGCATCCTCTATGGGCTGTACCTGGCTAAAGACGCCATCCGACAGCAGGGTGTGGTGATCGTCGAAGGCTACATGGATGCGATCATGGCCCATCAGCACGGTTATAGCAATGTCGTGGCCTCAATGGGAACGGCGCTAACCGAGAACCAGGTGACGGAGATTCGGCGGCTTACCGGGCAGATTACCATGGCGCTGGACGCCGATGCCGCTGGACAGCAGGCAACCTTACGCAGTCTGGAGTCTTCCTGGAAAGTATTCCAGACCCATACCGCGGCCAAAGTCCAGGGCACCACATTATTTCAACGACAGGACGCCACCAACCTGAAAGTGGCCGTCCTTCCCGATGACCTTGACCCGGACGAAGTGATCCGCCAATCGCCGGAGGACTGGGCCAATCTGGTTGAATCGGGCCGGCCCCTCTTCGAATATTTGCTGCCCGCTTTATCGGCCCAGGTAGACATTTCCAGCCCGCCGGGCAAGGCGTGGGTTTCACAGCGGCTGTTCAATTTTATCGCGGCGGTGCCAGAGCCGATACAGCAGGACCACTACTTTCAGATGCTGGCAAATCACCTGAAGGTTAGTGAGGACACCCTCCGGGCCAGCATGAGCCGGATCACTCCATCACCCCGCAACATCCGGTCAAGGGTAGTTCGCGGGACGGCAAATCCGTCTAACCGAGCCGCGGACACCACGTCTTCGGCTTTTGCCAAGCTGGCGAACGACCCGATCGAAGACCATTGTCTGGCGCGGCTACTGCAAAATCCAGAGTTGTACGAAACTCTCGAGGAACTACGGCCAGAATATTTTCGCCGGCCAGAAAATCGCGAGATTGTGAAACATGTGCTCTATGTGGCATCGGACGGATTTGATGAGTCGGCAATCGCATGGTTGCAGCAGACGGTGGAGGAGGAACTGGCGCCCCATTTGGAATATCTATTCGGCAAGGTACTGCCTCCTCTGGAACAGCGGGGGGGACCCCTTGAAGTAAACGAGACGATACACCGACTGGAAGAACGCTATTTGCGCGATCTCAAAGTCGAAGAAGCGATGAGATTCTCCGATACTGGGGCCGATGGCTTGATGGAAGAGTCGGACGACCAGGTATTAGAGGTCAATCACCGCATCAAGAGAAACGAAGTAGCCCGGAACGGTTTAACCCAGAATGTTTAACCCAGAATGTTTAACCCAGAATGTTTAACCCAGAATGTTTAACCCAGAATGTTTCCGAGAGAAGGTGATACTACATGGTAAGACGCAACAGCGGACGTGAGCTAAACCCGGAAGATTTCCTCGATTCAAATGAGGAACAGGAAGGGAATCCCAACATTCTGGGAATAATTGGCCAGGTTCAGGGTGATGAGGAAGAGGAAGATGGAATTGTCACCGGCGGCAATATTGTCCTGGTTCCGCCAACCGGAACGGGCGACGCCTCTGAAGAGCAATGGGATGATGCTGGCGGTGACGACGACGCTCCCGCAGTCAATAAGGAGCAGGGCCCAGCGGATTCCGATATTGAGAATGACGACCCGGACTGGGAATCCGAAACGGAAACCATGGAAGTGCTGGACGATCCAGTACGCATGTACCTGAGAGAGATTGGCCGGGTCCGTTTGCTTACGTCAAATGACGAAAGGGTTTTAGCCCGCCGGCTGGAAGGTCAAAAGCACCTGTCGGCCCTGGAAAAGGAACTGGCCGAATTGGAGGGTCGACCGGCCAGTCCCTGGGAAGTTACTCGCGCTTTGCTCCGACGGCTGGTGAACTCAGCTCCTCTTCTGCACGCCCTGGAGAACCAGTTGGACCTGCCTCATGAACTGACCCTTTCCCAGATAGTCGAAGAACCGAGCCTGCGCGCCGCCATCGACGCGGAGGTCAACCTCGACATGATCGCCTACATCGCTGATGCCCTTAACGAAGAGGAATCGGAAATCTATAAGAAACTGGTCTACCTCTCGCTGGATAGCTGGATTCTACCCACGGCGGCCATCGACGTCCTGGGAAACTGCACCTTGGCTGAGCTGGATCGGAAACTTAACCAGCAGGACAGCTACGGTCGGTTGGAGGCCGCGGACGCTAGATTCCGGCTGTCATTTAGCCAGGTCAGGGCAGATGGAAACCGGTCCCAGTCCCACCTGACTGAAGCTAACCTGCGCCTGGTGGTCAGCGTGGCCAAGAAGTACATTGGCCGCGGAATGGCCCTGCTGGACATGATCCAGGAAGGGAACATTGGTCTGATCCGGGCCGTGGAAAAGTTCGACTACCGAAAGGGGTACAAGTTTAGCACCTACGCTACCTGGTGGATTCGTCAGGCCATCACTCGGGCCATTGCCGACCAGGCCCGCACGATTCGGATTCCGGTGCACATGGTGGAGACCATCAACAAGCTGATGCGACAGCACCGGCGGTTGCTCCAGGAGTATGGTCGCGAACCAACCCCGGAGGAAATCGGTCTGGCGATGGAAATCGGACCCGAGAAGGTCGAGGAAATCCTCAAAATCTCCCAGGAACCGGTGTCCCTGGAAACTCCCATCGGAGAGGAAGAAGACTCCCACCTGGGTGACTTCATTGAAGATAGAAATGCTCCCGCACCAGCCGATGCCGCTTCGTTCCAGTTGCTCAAGGAGCAGGTGGAAGAGGTCTTGCACACTCTCACCGACCGCGAGAGCCGCGTATTGCAGCTCAGATTTGGCCTGGAGGACGGGCGCAGCCGTACCCTGGAGGAAGTGGGACGGGAGTTCGGAGTGACTCGAGAGCGTATCCGTCAAATAGAGGCGAAAGCGTTGCGTAAGCTGCGGCACCCTACCCGTTCCAGAAAACTGCGTGACTTCCTGGAGTAATCCAGGCGTCATTTTCAGATTGTGGTTGATCGGTGCCGGGTCAATCAGGGCGGCTCCAACACCAAAATCCTCAATCGGAGGGAGGAAACCGCCTTTATTTAACCATAAGACCGGTGCTATACTCGCCCCAACCGAAACCGGGAGGGAGACAGGGAGGAGGTTACATGGAAGACTGGGCAATGCCAAAGTGCCTGAAATGTGAAGTGGGCCAGTTGGTCCCGTTGTCCGATTACGGCGGCCAGGGCGCGGCGGTTCACTATAAAGCCTGGGTATGTATCAATCCCACTTGCGGGTTCAATATCAAGATCCGCAATGGCGATATCTACCTGAATGAGCCAATCACCCCCGGCGGCATGAATACTCCTAGAGTGCGCTAGTTTCTTCAGGCTGCAACTCGGTTGAGTTGTCTACGTGTCCCTCGACTTATGGGTGTGATGTGTGCTTGGGGTTGCGGTGGTAAGTGTGAGAGAGGGCTCCTGCCACTAAGGTTCGCTTCGGTTATCCCGCTGCCCGCCATATCCCGGTACAGGAGGTCTGATGGAAGCAGGCTACGATTATCTATTGCTACGAGGCCGCTGGCCGCGGCGCCTGATTGGATTTACCGCCCTAATTTTGGTTTCCCTGGGCGTGCTGCTGATGGCTGGCGGCGGCGCATATTACGGATTTGTCGCCAGAGCCCGGGCGGATCTGGCCAACTTGAACGCGTCTTTGCCCCCGGCAGCCGATGCTTCATTGAGTGAGCAAGCTGTTCCGGGTGTATCCGGCGGGGGAAGCGCGCTGGTTCCCCCCTCCGGCATTTCGGCTCCGGCAATCGCGAGCCAGGACCTGCGAATCGGGGACGCCATCGACACCTACGCCTGGGATAGCCCCTTGGCTTACGAACCTCTGGATTACCGGGAGCAGGTGTTGCTGCAGGGGTTTACCCCCTGGAGCATGAGTCAGGCCCTGCCGGTGGGCAGCCAGCCCCAGGCGACTCGTATCATAGTGCCGGAATTGGGAATTGATTCCAGAGTGAGCGAACTGTCAATCCTGAATCTGTCGGACAGCCGCACCTATCAGACGCCGGATAATGCCGTCGGGCACATCCCCGAATCGGCCAACTCGGGCGAGGCGGGCAGTTCCTGGTACTTTGGACACCTGGAAAGCCCGATAGTCGGCGAAGGATCAGTGTTCTTTCACCTGCCCAGGATTGCCGAGCAGTTAAAGAACGGCGAGGAAGTGTTCGTTATAACCGATAACGGAGTTCACCAATACCTGTATCGGCTGACTTCTACCGAGGTAGTTGATCAAGACGAAATGAGCCTGTACGATACCGGCCAGGCCAATATCCACCTGGTGACCTGCGTGCCCCGGCTGGATTACAGCCACCGGTTGATTGCTACCGGCGAACTGGTGGGAGTAAAGCAGAATTAATCTAACTCGCTTTTTGGGCCGCGGCCTCACCGGCGATGGGGTTGATCCGCAACTTCCGGAGGCGTCGGCCCAAAATAGAGACAACCTCAATTCTTAATTTATCGGTGACCACGATGTCCCCCGCCTGGGGAATCCTGCCCAGGAAGCGGTAAACGTAACCACCAACCGTATCAATATCGGTGCGGTCCAACACGGCGCCAAATAGGGCCCTCACCTCATCGGTGGTGACGCCAGCGTCAACCAGGGCTGAACCGTCGGGGTAGCGGACCACTTCGGGCTCCTGGTCGCGGGAGAATTCATCTTCAATTTCACCGACGATCTCTTCCAGAAGGTCCTCCATAGTTACCAATCCCTCGGTCCCGCCATACTCGTCCACCACAATGGCCATCTGGATGCCCTTTTCCTGGAGTTCTTGCAGCAGGTCGTCCAGACGTTTGAACTCTGGGATAAAAAATGCCGGCCGCATCGTTTCCAGAAGGGACCTGTCACCCTCTCCCCGACCCAGAATTGACAGCAGGTCCCGGGAGTGAACAATACCGACAATGGAGTCGATACTCTCTTCAAATACGGGAAGGCGGCTATGGCCACTTTGGCTCATGGTTGCCGCCACTTCGCGCAGGCTTGATGTCAGGTCCACCGTAACCATGTCCAGGCGGGGCATCATTATTTCCCGTACCGTAGAAACGTCCAATCGGAGGATCGACCGCAGCATCTCCCGGTCCCGGGCGTCGATGCCGCCGGACTCGGCCGCGGCGATAACCTGCTCCTCCAACTCCCATTGCTCCTCATCGGTGGGTTCATCGGCGCCGCCGTTGAATGGTGTGGTGCTGTATCCGTTGCCTGACCGGCGGTCGGGACTGGAAAACGCCGTCCGCTGTAGAGGGCCCAAACAGGCCCTGGCTTTAACCGGATTCTTGGCGGCAAACAAATTTGTCAGCCAATTGACCACAATAAACACGATAAGAAGCGCCAGGGCAAGAATGGCGGTCCACCACCCGGAGATTGAAACGCTCAAAGCCAGGGCCAGGCCCGAGACTGAGATTGCGATAATGCAGGCGTACTTGCCGGACGATATTACGAGGCCAAGTCCGCGGGACGACCGGGTGACGATAGAACTGGTCCCAACGGCTGCTGCGTGCTCAGCGAGGCTCAAGTAGATGAACAGAAGAAAGAACGCCGAGAAAACTAGTGCTGACGGTAAGAAACTACTATCAGTATCCAAACTTTACCCTCTTGGACTCATACTGGGGTCCTAGAAGGAATCTATCCTCCTTGCCAACACCGTATCAACTCTTGCCGGGTGTCTTGTCAAGTATTCTAGCAGGAACTCCGACGGCCAGTCTACCCTCAGGTATGTCTTTAGTTACCACCGTTCCCGCTCCGGTGACCGCCCCCGCTCCCACGGTTACCGGGGCAACCAGCATAGTGTCACAACCGATGAAGGCCCCATCCCCGATAACCGTGGTTAATTTGTCCTTCCCGTCGTAGTTGCAGGTGATGGTCCCGGCGCCGATATTGACTCTAGCACCAATGGTGGCGTCGCCCAGATAGCTGAAGTGTCCGGATACCGCTCCCGGCCCCAAGCGGCTGTTTTTGACCTCGACAAAATTGCCAATATGAACGCCCGATTCCAGATGTGCGCCGGGTCTTAGATGACTGAAGGGGCCAATTTCAACGCCGCTATCCATCACCGCTTCTTCCAGCATTGAAGCGGTAACTCGGCACCGGTCGCCTACCGAGGAGTCCCGGATCATGGTGCCAGGGCCAATCAGGCAATCTTCGCCAATGGTGGTCTGACCGGTCAAGACTGTGTTGGGTAAAATCAAGCTGTCCTGGCCAACCGTAACGCCAGCGTCAATGTACACCGACGTGGGGTCCTGGATGGTGACTCCCGACAACATCAGTTGTTCCAGTATTCGCCGCCGCTGCACCGACTCAACCAGGGCCAACTGGACCCGGTTATTTACCCCCAGCATCTCGGCAGGGTCACCAGCAGCTACGCCCTGAATACTGTCTCCGTGGACACTCCCCATTGCCACCAGGGATGTGAGGTATTTCTCCCCCCTGGCACTGGATCCAATCTGGTTCAGGTTATCCTTCAACCAGCGAGTTTGGAAGCAGTAGGTGCCTACATTAACCTCAGCGGGCACGTCCTTGAGGCCTCGCCAATCAGCGGCTTCGACGACGTCGCTAACCAGGCCCATTTCATTGCGGACCACCCGGCCCAGGTCGTCAGTAAGAATCCCAGCCACCGTGAGCATGGTCAATTGATGGCCCTGAGAGATATGGCATTCCAGCAACCGGCGCATCGATTCCGACCGAACCAGCGGAACATCGGCATTCTGCACCAGGACGTGCTCAATTCCGTCATCCAGTACCTGGAGGGCGCGGCTGACCGCGTCCCCGGTGCCCAACACCCTGGGCTGCGTGGCGTACTCCACCGAGTCACCCAACAGTTGACGGATCGCCGGGCCGTTGCCGGGGGAGACCACTACGATAATACGCCCAATACCCAGTTGCCGAAGCAAATCGACGGGATAGCGGACCATCGGTTTACCACAGATGGTGTGCAGCACTTTGGGGGTGCGCGACTTCATGCGCACCCCTTCCCCGGCGGCTAATATTACTCCAGCCCACTGGTTCATGGCTGACCCCCCTGCTCCGATCAGAATATGGTGCCGACAATCCGGAGTTATTCACTAGCAGGTTGATGAAAAACCCTTTTCGACCATCCCCCTGCCCCCTTCCTGACCAGGACGGGGGTAGAAATTGTATCTGGGGGACACCCCCAGACCCCTGCCAAAGGGACTTCGCCCCTCTGGACTCCCCTTTTTCAGCACCCTGCTGGTTCGATTATACCAGCGGATGAACTTAGCTGCCGCAATGATCTCATTGGCGTTGACAACCCGGCCCGGCAAAGGCACAATTTGCTTGATCCAGACACCGTTATTGGTCGTCTCCGACTCAGCTCTGCCCAGTCCTACTCTAGAATGCGGAGGTAACCCCATGGCTAATCTCACCGAGACCGACATCCTGGCTCTGGCCAGGGCCTCCGGAATCACAATTCCCAGCGAATTGCTCTCTGAAGTAGGGTACAGCCTGAACGGTCTATTGGAGGCATTGGACCAGATTGACCTACCCGGCGTGGACGGCGTGGAACCGCTGCCGATAGTCATCCCTCCGGCATCCAGTCCCAGGAGTTGATAACGCAGGCGTTGATAACGCAGGAGTTGATAACGCAGGAGTTGATAACGATGGATACAGCGCAGATTCCTTTCTTGTCGGCGACGGAACTGTCGGCTCGAATCAAGATTAAGGATGTTTCGCCGTTGGAGGCCACCCAGGCTTACCTGGAGCGCATCGAGCAGGTCGACCGCCAGTTGAATTCATACATCACTATCTGCCGCGATGAAGCCCTGGCGCAGGCACGGCATGCCGAGCAGGAGATCGCCGCCGGACGCTACGCCGGCCCGATGCACGGCATTCCAGTGGCGGTGAAGGACCAGTTCTATACCAGGGGAATTCGCACCACCAACGGCTCGACCATCCACCAGGATTTCATCCCGGATGTAGACGCCACCGTGATCGCCAATCTGAAGCAGGCTGGGGCGGTGCTGCTGGGCAAACTAAACATGAGCGAGTACGCCAGCGGAGATTCCTTCCATCATCCCTACGGGCGGCCCCACAATCCCTGGGACCTGTCCCGTAACCCCGGCACCTCCAGCAGCGGCTCCGGCGCCGCCACCGCCGCCTGTCTTTGCTCCACTTCGCTGGGCGAGGACACCGGCGGCTCCATCCGGGGCCCGGCGGCCTTTTGTGGCCTGGTGGGAATCCGCCCCAGCTGGGGCCGGGTCAGCCGCTACGGGGTATTTGGAGCATCCTGGTCAATGGACACCGTAGGCCCAATCTCCCGCACCACCGCCGACTGCGCGATGACTCTGGCGGCCATCGCCGGATATGACCCCAAAGACCGATACACCTGGGACGTTCCGGTGCCCGATTACTTGTCGATGCTTGACGGAGACATCAGCGCCATCAAAGTTGGCGTGATTCAGGAACGAGTCGACGCCGATGTAGTTGAGACTGATGTGCGGAACGCGGTGGTCAAGGCCATCGCGGTATTGGGCGAGCTGGGAGCCACGATGCGGGAAGTGACGATACCGCTGATTCCTCACTCCGCGGTGATTTCGTCCATCATCATCGGCACCGATGCAGCGTCGCTGAATCGCCGGGACATCGCCGAGCACCTGGCGGAGTTTGACCACAACAATCAGGTGCGGCTCTTGACCGGGAGCATCATTCCGGCCAGGGCGCATCTAAGGGCCACCAAGCTGCGCCAGATACTTCGTCAGCAGATTCTGGATGCTCTGGAGAAGGTCGACGTTCTGGTTCTACCCACTTCGTCAATACCGGCTCCGTTGATACCGGACCGGGCAGGAATCGACAGCAAGCAGCAAGTGCTGGACGGTTTCAAAGGGCGTCGCAGCTACACCTCGCCCTTCAACCTGGCCAACACTCCGGCCCTATCGATCAACTGCGGGTTCACGTCGGAGGACCTGCCGGTGGGACTGCAAATCGTCGGGAAGCCCTTTGACGAGGCCAAGCTATTTCAGGTAGCCCACGCCTACGAGCAGGCCACCGACTGGCACACTCGACGCCCGCCGGTGTAGTGGGTGCAAGTTTTGAGCCTCGAAGTTCTGAGCCTTGATAGACCGTTGCCTGCGGTTTACCGCACCACCGGCGAGGATTGACGACCAGATCATGACCGAAGCATTCGCGCTTACAGTATCGGAAGCGGCAAAAAAGATTCGCCAGGGTGAGCTTTCGCCGGTCGACCTGGTAGAATCGTTGCTGGCCCGAATCGATATTCTGGAGCCTGCGCTCAAAGCCTGGGTCTATCTGGACCGGGAAGCAGTCCGGCGGGAAGCCCGGGCCAAGGCCGCCGACCGGCAATCCGGTGGAGGCAAAGGTCTGCTGCACGGCGTTCCCATCGGACTGAAGGACATCTACTACACCGCTGGCATCCCCACCACCGCCTGCTCCAGGGTCTACGCTAACTTTGTCCCGGACTACGACGCGACCACCGTCAAGCTGCTGAAGCAGGCTGGGGCCATCATCCTGGGCAAAACGGTGACCACCGAGTTCGCCTGCATGGACCCGTCGCCCACCATCAATCCCTGGAATGCCGCCCACACCCCGGGAGGTTCCAGCAGCGGCTCGGCGGTGTCGGTAGCCGCCCGGATGTGTCCGGCGGCAATGGGGTCGCAGACGGTGGGTTCGGTGCTGCGCCCGGCCTCCTACAACGGCGTGGTCGGGTTCAAGCCCAGCTTCGGCCGGGTGAGCCGCTACGGAGTAATCCCGGTGAGTTGGACCCTGGACACGATGGGCTGGATGACCCGCTCAGTTGGAGACGCCGCTTTGCTGTTGCAGGTAATGGCCGGATACGATTCCAACGATATGGTCTCCCGGAGGGAGCCAGTCCCCGATTATCTGGCCGGCCTCCAGAATTCCCAGCCGCCCCGAATTGGCCTGCTCCGAGACTTCTTCTACGAAAACGCAGACTCGGAGACCATCAGCCACGTCGATGGCGTCGTCCAGCAGCTGAGCCAGGCTGGGGCCACGGTGGCAGAATTGCCCCTGCCCGGCAGTATCAAGACCGCCATTGCAGACCAGCAGATTATTATGGCGGTGGAAGGAGCGGCCTTTCACCAGCCGATGTACGACCGGCAGGCTGAAGATTACCAGCCCAGGATCCGGGAGATGATCCGCCGGGGACTGGATACCGGCGCCGTCACCTACTCCCGGGCCATGGAACGCCGCCGCCAGTTCGTCACCGACATGCGACTGATGGCCGAGCAGGTTGATATTTTATTGACCCCGTCCACCCCCCAACCGGCCCAGGCGGATTTGACCAACACCGGCAGCCGGATGTTCCAGGGGCCGTGGACTTCCTGCGGCTTACCGACCATCACATTACCCTCCGGGTTGGCGGCATCGGGCCTGCCGCTGGGCATACAGCTGGCTGGCCCCTATCTGGGTGAAGCGGGCCTGCTGTCGGCTGCCAGATGGTGCGAACAGACCCTGAATGTGCGGTTGTCACCGCCAGTCTGATCATGGTTCAAGTCACCCATCGTAGCTTCATCGTAGCTTCATCGTAGCCCGGCAGCCTTCAAAAATTGACGGCTCGAGACCATCCCTCCCATAGTGGCCCATTGGGAAGGCCCATAAAGTAGAATTCGGCAAGTGAGATAGATTATATGTCAGCGACACCCAGGAAACGCCAGCTAGGCCGTCCGGTATCCATCGTGGGCGCCGGTATGTCTCAGTTTGGGGCATTCAAAGGTAAGACCAGCCGGGACCTGTTCGTGGAAGCCTTCCGGGACATGACCGATCATCTGGACCAGGGTGTCGGTGTCGAGGATATCGAATGCGGGTACATCGGGAACTACTCCTCCGATTTGTTTGAAGGGCAGGGCCACACCGCCCCCATCATCGCCGACTGGCTGGGCCTGACTCCCGCCCCGGTAACCCGCATCGAAAACGCCTGCGCCAGCAGCGGCAGCGCGATGCGCGAAGGCATCATGGCCATCGCCTCCGGCCTGTACGACATCGTGCTGGTGGGGGGCGTGGAAAAGATGACCGACCTGCCCACCGAAGGCGTGACCGATGTGCTGGCGTCGGCTGCCGACGGACTGTATGAAGTCCCGGCGGGGCTGACCTTCCCGGGCATCTACGGTGCGCTGGCCAAGGCCCACATGGACCGGTACGAGACCAACCTCAGCCACCTGCTGAAAGTGGGCATCAAGAACCACAACAACGGCGCGCTCAACCCCAAAGCCCAATTCAACACCACCATTCGGGGGATGATGGAGCGCCGAATCGCCCGGGCCGAGCAGCGCGGCGAGCCAGTTCCAGACTGGAAGGATGAGATAGAATTCCTCAATGACCCTCGGGCCAATCCCTGGATCGCCTGGCCGTTGCGTCTCTACGATTGCGCCCCCATCACCGACGGGGCCGCCTGCATCTTGCTGGTAGCCGCGGAAATCGCCAACAGCTTCACCGAAAAGCCGGTACATATCGCTGGCACCGGACAGGCCACCGGCCGCCCGCTGCACGACGCTGAAGAATTAACCTCTCTTTCCGCGGCCAAATACGCCGCCGCCCAGGCCTATCAGATGGCGGGAATCAGCCCTCAGGACATTCAGGTGGCCGAGGTCCATGACTGCTTCACCATCGCCGAGATAATTGCCACCGAGGACCTGGGATTCTTTGCTCCCGGAGAAGGCCCTCACGCGGTTGACGAGGGTAGGACGGCCCTTGACGGTGACCGGCCGGTCAACACCTCCGGCGGACTGAAGGCCAAGGGACATCCGGTGGGGGCATCGGGCGTTGCCCAGATCATCGAAGTCTTTCATCAACTTAGGGGAGAGGCCGGAGCGCGGCAGCTGCCAGGTTCAAATCTGGAAGTTGGTCTGGCCCACAATGTGGGCGGCACCGGTGGCACCTGCGTGGTCAATATTCTGCGGCGGGGCTAGCAGGGTGCTGGAAGAGGGGAGTCCAGAGGGGCGAAGCCCTTCGGCAGGGGTCTGGGGGGGTCCCCCAGATCCAATTTCCACCCCCTTCCTGGTCAGGAAGGGGGAAGGGGGGTGGTCGAAAAGGGTTTTTCCATCAACCGGCTAAGCGGAGGGGCTGCTCACCTGCTGGGCCAGGTTGCGGGCAAAGTCCTCCATGGTGGTGTT
>DASTLM010000099.1:0-5848 GCA_035714945.1 Dehalococcoidia bacterium
GTGCCGTTTACCTTAATTTCATTGGAGACGAGGGGCAGGATCGAGTTGTGGCTGGCTTTGGACGGGAGAACTACGCAAGGCTTGCCAAAGTGAAAGCAGAATACGACCCGCAGAACGTCTTCCATCTAAACCACAATATTAATCCGGCATGACCTCCAATGACCTGCTCATATTCGGGATCATGATGGAGTGGGTACTATCAAATCGGAAGATCTTCAAGTTGGTTTGGCCACTTATATAATGTTTTTGCGGTTCGATACACCCTGGTATACACCGTTGGCACTATGCCCCCTTCATTAACCAAATTCTCGCCCAACCAAATTCTCGCCCGCCCAACGGCTAGGCATGGCGCTGCTCGGGCCTCTACCCTGGCCGCCAACCCGGTTCAGGGCATCATCTAAATTATGGGAGGAGCCGAACAATCGGAAAGGGACTGAAACGGAGTCTGGACTTCTCTTCGTTTGTCGCGACAAAGAGTATTCTGTAGAAGAAGGACATTCCTGGCGACGCGATTGAAAGGAGTTATCCATGACCGAAGGGCTGGAAGGGGCCTTTGCCGAAGCCGCCAAGCTCCCTGCAGAAGACCAGGACGCTATTGCCGCCTGGCTGATGGAGGAACTGGCCTCAGAAGACCGGTGGTCCCGGGCATTTGCGGCCACTTCTGATTCCCTGAAGGCCCTGGCCGAGGAAGCTCTTGCGGAGCGCCGCGCTGGCCGCAGCCAGGCGCTGGACCCTGATGAGGCGTGAATTCCTGCACTACCGAGCGGTTTCGGCGGGCTTTGCCAGGCTACCTCAGCAGGTGCAGCGCGAGGCCAGGGATGCGTACCGACTCTTTCAGAACAATCCCCATCATCCCAGCCTGTGGTTCAAACTGGTAAATCCTCTCCGCCCCATATATTCGGTTCGCATCAGCTGGGGTTACCGTGGTTTAGGCGTCAGGGAAGCCAATACAATCATCCGGTTCTGGATCGGTTCCCATGCAGAATATGACCAATCAGTCTCCCGTCTGTAGGCAGATTGCTCGGCGGCCATCAGTATCAAGATACTACGGTAGACGGGATTGATTACATTGAGCAGTACAGAGTTAATGGGGATTGCAACGGGAATAGGCGCTGGCATTCCAGACTGGGCCAGCGCCTATTCCCGTTGCCTTATCATCTGCCCATTCAACGATTTGGCATTAAAATGATTGACTCTCGGGATCTGGATAGCAATGTTCATTAATCCAGTCCACAATCCAGTCCACTCGATCCTTTTCAGTCTTGTAGTAAAAGTTCTTGGAAAGCCCGGGTGTAAACTCTCGCTGTATTTAAACTGAGCATCAAGAGTGGCTCGAGTGAGGTTTAACTCATGAAAGTTTTGAACCTTGCGTTCAAGCCGTGTGAGGACTCTTAAATTATGACAATTGGCCTCGAAGTCGCCATAATCTTGCATCAATAGATGCAGTTCTCGGTCTCCGCGTGCCGAAACGGAGGAGGAAGCGGTTATTTCCATTAAAGAAGATATCAGTTACCGATACCTTGGATATCTTGGCCTGGGGCATCGTTTCCGATCTACGGCCCTACCCAGGATGTTGTCCATTCATAATACATCTAATTTTATCATGATTTGGGACCAGTTGTTCGTATATCAGGGGTTGACCTGGCATTTTTGGGTATGTAATAGTTGGGGGCCCAGAAACCCAAGAGGAGGTGTTTCTGGTTCCGATAAGAAATGCCAGGGAGTGACTGGCACCCCATGGCGGTCAAGAAGTCCCGGTGCGTATGACCGAAACTTCACAGGGTGATTTTTGTAGGGATGAGCAACCCTTTCCAGAGTGCTCACCCATGTGGTCCCAAGTGTACGCCGGCCGGGACTTTTTCTTCCGCCTCAAGACCGAGGAACGGTACTGCTGAGTGCCAGTCGAGCAAAATTCAGAGGAGGGTGCATCTTCTCTATCTAACGATACGAGGGCCGCCCCGTCTCGGGTCAGCAACCGAACCTTGACCTCAGTGATCCAAAGAACAGCGTTCTTCGCATATATCTGCGAGGACAGTGTGAACGAGTGTACCATCGGCCCGCGCCAGGCGAGGTCGAAATTTGTTGCAAATGGGGGAGTTCGGTCCAACCTGCGGGTCTGCGATGGCGGCCAGGATGCCATCTTTTGGCTGGCCAAGGGAAAACGGTGGAACGCGGCAGGAACCACGCCCAGCGCCATTTGGGGAAGGACCCCTTAACTCTAGCAAGGAGGCACCAGATATGTTCACCAAAGGCTTTTTGGCAGTGGCGGCCGCCCTGATGGTGGCCGGGGTGTCAGTCCTGGCGGTCAGCGGCTCCAGCCACTCCGACGCCCCACTCATTTCCCAGGACCGGGAGGCGAACAACACGGACGTCTACGCCTTTGTCAGCACAGAGACGGGCCGCTCGGACCACGTGACCCTCATTGCCAACTACATTCCCAACGAAGAACCCATCGATGGGCCTCACTACCAGTTCTTCGGGAACGACGTCCTTTATGAGATACACGTGGACGTGGATGGGGACGCCAAGGACGACCTCACTTACCAGTTTGATTTCCAGACCACACCGGGAGCGCTGGCTTCCAACACCTTCCTTTACAATCTCGGCACCATTAGACTGCCCATAAAAGGTTTAATCAATCCCAGGTCCCAGTACATCAACCTGAACATGCCCACCAACTACACTCTCAAGGAAATCAGGCGTGTAGTTGGGGAAGACAATAAGAAGGGCAAGGTGGAAAGAGCCGTCCTGCTGGAGGACGCGCGGGCCGCCCCCATCCACGTGGGTCCCCAGTCTACCGGGACTCCCAGCGACTATGAAAGCCTGGCTCAGGCTGCCGTGCACACCATCGGTCAGACTCCTGACGACATCCGGGTGTTTGCCGGCCCCCGGGACGAGGGTTTCTACGTGGACCTGGGCGGTTGTTGCTTCGACCTCATTAACCTGAGGGACCCCGGCGTGGATGCCTTCAGTGGCTTCAACGTGCACAGCATTGCGATAGAGGTGCCCAAGTCGCGGTTTGGGCAGGCCGGTGATACCGACGGTGTGATCGGCGTATGGGCCTCGGCCAGCCGCCAGCAGATCCGGGTCCTGGGCAGCGAAGGAAGAGCACCGGACAACAGAGGTCCCTGGGTGCAGGTGTCCCGGCTGGGCAACCCCCTGGTCAATGAATTGCTCATTCCTCTGAGCTTCAAAGACGCCTATAACGCTTCTCACCCTACCGATGATGAAAAGAACATCGGGGATTTCATCGTCAACCCGGGGAGCAGCGGAGCCGAGCTGACCCTTACTCCACTTCTGGTGGGATTTCTCAAGGGCGATGTGGGCGAAGTCAACTGCAACACGCCAGTGGTCAATCGCTCTGACCTGGAACTGGCGTTGCTGACCGGCATACCCGCCGGGAAACTGGCTTTGCCGACCGGCAAACTAGCCGGGAAACTGGGATTTCCCGGCAACCAGGATACCCAGCAGGAGCAAGGGCCGGCTATTGCCGATATGCTCCGGTTGAACTATAACGTTGACCCAGCCGAGCCCACCGGGTTCAGCCCGCTGGGGATTTTTGAAGGTGACATGGCGGGCTTTCCCAACGGCCGCCGGGTGGAAGACGATGTGGTAGACATAGAGGCTAGAGTAGCTACTGGAGCGGTGCTGCACCTGCTGGGCGACGCCGCCTGCGAGGCGTCGCTGTCGGTTTCGGACAAGGTGCAGACTAATGACGTGCCCTATCTCACCAGCTTCCCCTACCTGGGCACGCCCCATCAGGGTTACGACCATAAGCACAAGCACGGCTCTTACTCAATGACAACCACGAGCGTGGGAATCGGCTCGGGCCTGCTGGCCGGTGGACTGCTGTTGGGCGGAGTGTTCGCCCTGCGGCGACGCCGCAGTTCGGTAAACAGCTAGCACACCATGCGGGAGAGGCCCATAACAGCTTTCTATCTGGGCCTCTCTATTCTCCTTACGAAAGGCATTTCTATGGGCGCTCCACGGCGGCTATCCAGGCTCTGGCGACAATTACCCTACGGGCTTTCACTGCTGGGTCTGCTGGTAATCCTCCTGACCGGTATTAACCTCTGGTTGCAGCAGCAGCGGGCGCCTTCCATCTCTGCTGGTCCATTCGAGTCTGCCAGCGTGGACAACCAGCGGGTGACGCGGCCGCAAAGTCGCCGGTTGGTAGCTAGCGAAAGTCCGGGTGATGATGTACAGCTAGGGATTTCCTACTTACAGAAGGCCCGGGAAACTGGAGACCCCTCGTACTACTATCGGGCTGAGGAATCCCTGGGCCGGGTCCTGGGAGTGGAGACTAACCCCTCCTGGCTCAGGGCCAGGGCCATGACGGGCATCGGGGCGGCAGCGCTGGGCCGGCATGACTTCGACCAGGCCCTGGCCTGGGCCCAGCATGCTCTAGAAATTGACCCTTCGTTCGCTAGTGCCTATGGCGTCATGGGGGACGCCCAGCTGGAGCTGGGCCAGTATGACGGCGCCGCAACAAGCTTTCAGACCATGATGGACCTCAAGCCCGACCTGGGCTCGTATGCCAGGGCAGCCCGGCTCCGGGAGCTCAGGGGTGATATCGCCGGAGCCATGGAGGCCATGCAATTGGCGGCGAGCGCCGGGCCGGTCAAGGGCGAGTCGACCGCTTGGGCCAAAGTACAGCTAGGGAACCTCTACTTCAACTCTGGACGAGTTGACGAGGCCATGGAGCAGTACCAGGCAGCCTTGAGGGAATTTGATGGGTATTACCTGGCCCTGGCCTCGTTGGGTAAGACCCGGGCGGCCCAGGGTGATTACCGGGAAGCTATCCAGCTTCTGGAGCAGGCTGCTGCGGTAATCCCGCAACCCAGCATTCTGGCAACCCTGGGGGACCTCTATGCTCAGACCGGACAGCCAGATAAGGCCCAGCTCCAATACGACACGGTGGAGTTCATCGCCCGGCTGGCCGCCATCAATCGGCAGGTCTATAACCGGGATCTGGCCCTGTTTTATGCGGACCACGACCTGAAGGTGGACACCGCCCTGGAACTGAGCGAAAGGGAACTCCGGGTGCGCCAGGACATCTACGGCTATGACGCCCTGGCCTGGGCGCTCTTCAAGAACCACCGCCTGAGCGAAGCCAGGAACACGATTAACCAGGCAATGCAACTGGGCACCCAGGACGCTAACATCTTCTTTCACGCCGCCATGATCCATTACGGCCTGGGTGACTTGCCGCAAGCGGAGTCCTACCTGAGGAAGGCGCTGGAACTGAACCCCCACTTCTCTATTCTGTACTCCGACCGGGCGCGGGACTTGTTGGGAGAGATTAACGGGCAGCTGAAACGTTCCAGCAATAAAGCAGAGGTGGCCCCATGAATCTGCTCAAGCGCTCAAGTTTCAAGGGGATAACGGTGCTTGCCGCCATATCTGCTATGCTGGTTTTGACCATGGGGTACCGCCCCGGTGTAGTTTTGGCGCATCCGTTGGGGAACTTCACCATAAACCACTACAGTCGGGTTGAACTGGCTGCTGACGCGGTAAGACTGCGGTACATCCTGGACATGGCCGAGATACCGGCGTTTCAAGAGATGTCGGAAATAGACCTGAACAAAGATGGACTACTAAGCTGGACTTTGTACATTAGGCGGCATAACACAAGGTGTCGATGAATCTATCGAATAAGGCTACCGGCACTTTTCGCATATCAGGTTCAGAACCAGACATGCGAAAAGTAGTTAAAGCGGGCCACATAGCCCGGCGCGCCGACGCTATCGCATCGGAGAAAGTGGGCGCAGATTTGGCATACCAGGCTGCTGAGCGTGCTGGGGTGCTCTGGTCCCGTTGCTGCAGGTGGGCTGCCAGCGCGACCCAG
>DASTLM010000100.1:0-8211 GCA_035714945.1 Dehalococcoidia bacterium
GCCGACCAGAGATGGGGAAGTAACGCTGACCACTGCCGGCACGGGAGGCCGGCCGATGGAAGTGTGGGCCGAATTTTTGGCAGAGCCTGGTCTGCTTGACCCGAAGTTTGCCACCCGGCAATCTCGCCTGGAAAACTGGGAGGAGTTGCACCACCTGGTGGCGCCCAAGCTGGCCCAATGGGACAATCTGGACCTGATGCGGGAAACAACGGGCCGGGGATTGGTAATTGGCCTGGTGCAGAGTCCGCGCCAGGTGGTGGAGTCGCCGCACCTGGCGGAGCGCGGCTTTTTTGTCGAGTTAGATCACCCCGAGGTGGGCAGCATGAAGTACCCGGGTCCGGGATTCTTGATGGATGGCTCCAATCCAATGCAAGCCGGGCGGGCCGCGCCACGCCTGGGGGAGCACAATGTCGAGGTTCTCGGTGGCGAGTTGGGGCTGTCTGCCGAGGCCCTGGGTGTGCTGAGGGCCGCCCGGGTAATTTGACCGACTCCGGCGCCGGCCCCCAGGCTACTCTTCGGCCACGACGTAGTTGCGCAGAACGCCGATGTGGCTGATCTCCACTTCAATAGTGTCGCCCGGCACCATATCGCCATCAGCCCCTTGCGTCCCCATCCAGAGCACATCCCCGGGATGGAGGGTGGTGTACTTGCTCATCTCTTGAATCCAGGTCGCCAGATCCCAGATCTGATCGCGGGAGGAGAAGTCCTCCCATCGGCACCAATTCATAGAAGCCCTCCCGGCTGGGACGGTTATCGGCGGGCAACCACCCGCGCCATTGCCTGTTCTTCGAACCAACCTTCCTGGTAATACACCAGGTCCAGCGGTTGGCAGTCTCGCTTCAGCTCACCAGGCTCGGCCAGGTACTGGAGGGAGGGGTGGGCGTGCCGTTCCAGATTCAGGACCGTCGCCACTTCTCCGATGAAAACTCCCCCTGGCCGCAGCCGTGCCCGAATGAACGGAAACAAGCCCCGCTGCCGGTAATGGAAGCAAGTGATCACGTCAAACGGGCCGTCGGGCAGGGGTTCTACTTCCAGGTCCCGGACCAGTGTCTCGATCTGCAGGCCCTCGGCGTCGGCGGCCTGACGGGCCAGTGCCAGACCGATGGCAGATACGTCCACCGCCAGGACATCCAGTCCCCGCCGGGCGAGCCACCGGGCCAAACGCCCGGACCCGGCCGCAACATCCAGGGCAGCCCCTTGCCGGGGGATATCATGGCTAACTTCCTTGAGCCAGACCGGAATCTCCGGGAGCCAGACCGGAATCTCCGGCCCGGTCCCCCCATTCCGGGAGTACCTCTGGTCCCACTTAATGCGATCAACCTCGGACATAACCGTGCTTCCCGTCCCCGTCAGGCCCCGCCGCAAACTCAATCCGCAAACTCAATCAAGTAGGCAACCAGAAATACGTGACCGCGCTATCGGGCAGGAAGAACTCGAACCCGGCCCGCTGGGCGTACTGGCGGTCGATGTTGGTGTCCCCAATGTGGTAATACGATTCCGCCTCGAAATCCGCTTTTACCGTGTCCAGTTGGTGTTTCAGTACGGTGAATTGTACGGCAATGTCGTGGTCTCGCCAGATGCGCTGCTGATTGCTGACCATCCGGTCGGAGCAACTCCCTATAATGTACCCCAGCTCTTTGACCACCCGCACCATCCGCATCGTGACGCAGCCGGGCGGGTCGCCCACCTCCAGAGTACCGTCGATATCAAAGCTGATCAGCCTGGGCAATTCAGGCCCTCCTGTTTCCAGTCCCGGGTCAGATTGATTCTGATGGACCAACCTGGTAAAGCTATATTGACCGAGTACCTAGCTGGGATGTTTACCGAACATGATCCAGCCGCCGCTGCTGGGCGTGGTGAAGGCGGCCAGCGCGGTCTCAGCCCTTACCCGCACCTGCCGGCGTCCGGCGGTTCCCCGCAACTGCTCGATGCTGTCGGTGTACATGGCGGAACGGGTACGCCCGTTGCCCAGGTTCCCGCCGCTGGAATTGAAGGGATGCGGCCCTTCTACCCGGATATCGCCGGCGTAAAAGGCCAGGGCATCGCCCCGCTTCACGCCGTGCCACTGGAACGCCTCCAGGAAGAACTGGGACATGACGGAGTAACCGTCGTAGGGATTAAATATGTCGACATCCGCGGGGCCAAGGCCAGCCCCTTCATACATCCGCCTGGCCGCCCGGTCCGTCCAGTCCTCGATCACCTCCAGGTCTGCCTGGGTACTGCGTTGCCGGAAGTTGTGTTGAGAATGGTTCAGCACGTAGACCGGCGGCTGTTTCAGGTCCCGGGCACGCTCGGCGGTGGTGAAGAGAAAGGCGGTGGAAGCGTTGACCGGGCGGTCGCAGTCCCAGATCCGGAGCGGGTTCAGGATATAACGCGAGGTGACGTAGTCCTTCAGGGTTAGCTGGTCAATTCCGTGGCTGGCGTTGAAGCCCCAGGGGGTCATCAGTCCATTCCGGTGCTGGTTGATCACAAAGGGGGCCAGATCATCGTGCTTCCCCCCGTACTTGAGGCAATACTGATTGTGGGGAAAGATGTTAATGAAGTCGTTCCCGCCGTGATTTCCCCAGGGCACGGTCCATTGCCGGGCGCCCCTGGCGTAATCTTCGGAGTTCTCGCCACCGCGACGATAACGGCCTTCCAGATTGCCGCAGGGATAGATCACCAGACAGGTGGTGCACCGGCCGTCACCCACCGCCTGGGAAGCCATCCCTACCATCTCGCCGATGGAGGGCACGCCGGAGGGAGCAAACTTGACTTTGGGCAGCTTCAATTGCTTGATCAGCCACCCGGCATTGACCAGGGTCAAGCCCAACTCGGAATCGTAAGGCGGGTCGAAGTATGGCCGGGGCGCCCACCGCGACGCGGAACCTCCGCTGGGCCCCGCAATGTGACTATCGCAACAGATGACCCCGTCGACCTGGTCTGGTGTCACGCCCGCGTCGTCCATGGCCTTCTGGCAAGCCAGGACCGAGTAGGCGCCCACGGTCTGGTCCATGGTGACGCCGTCCCAACGCCGGTCAACCGGCGAATGCCCGTATCCAGCTACTGCGACCTTGCCCCGGTGCTCCCAGACTCCCAGCCCGTCCTGGTCTCTCCGCCATTGATACCGATCCTGACTAGTCATTGCTAACCCTTTCTCGACCCAAATTAAGAACCTGGTGGTGCCCCCGGCCCCGCTAGCCTACCACCCGCCACTCGTGGATCAACTGGTCCGGCGCCACTTCTTCAAAGGTTACCTCCACGGCGGCTCCCACCGGCACCTCGTAGGGAGGAGTCCCGGGCAGGTTGGAATAGAAATTGATGGTCGGGTCCTGGTCCAGCGTGATCAAGGCCAGGTTGTAGGGTTGATCGGGCATTCGCCGGTTCAGCCGGCCATCCTCGATCACGATATAGGTGGCAATGTGGCCCTTGCCGGCTACCTCTTTCCACTCCAGATTGATGGCGGACCCACAGACCTGGCAGGCCGGTTGGGGCGGGTATTGGAGCTGGTTGCACGACGTGCAGTTCTGTAACACCAGCCGCTTCTGGTTCACCGAGTCCCAGAAGGGTTGGCTCAACTCGTCGGCTACTGGAATAACCTTGGGCATATTATCGCTCCGATCTTGGCTTTAAGTAGTTTCTGGACGCGGGCGTAATTGGTGTCTGGAGCTTAGTGCAGCTAGTTCGGCATGTCAATATTCCCCGGGCACCCCGGCAGTAGCTGCCGGTCCAGTCCGGAAGTCCCGACCTGGCAGGTTGATGAAAAACCCATTTCGACCATCCCCCCAACCCCCTTCCTGGTCAGGAAGGGGGTGGAAATTGTATCTGGGGGACGCCCCCAGACCCCTGCCATAGGGGCGAAGCCCCTCTGGACTCCCCTTGTTCAGCACCCTGCTGGGTTTGCCGGCATTGGTCCTGGTGACCCCTACCGTGTAGCTGTGGTATCTTTATCCGGTAAGCTGGAACTGTATCCGGACCGGGGAGTAATAAAATGGCCTACACCATCAACCATGTGCACATCCGGTCATCAGACCCCCACAGGTCGGCAGCCTGGTACCAGCGGCATTTTGGCGCGAAGCTGGTCTCGGAGCGAGAGGTCATGCCGGGCACGGTAACCCTGAGCCTGGAAGTCGGAGGGCCCGTCCGGCTCAACATTTCCTCAAAGCCCGCCGGTTCGTCCGACGAAAGGGCGGTTGCCCGGTTGAACCGGCTGGGCCTGGAGCACTTCGGTTTTCAAACCGAGGATCTGGCCGCCGACCTGGAGCGGCTGGAAAGGGCGGACGTGCGGGTGGTCCTTCCCCTGACTGAGGTGGCCGGCGGGACTCGACTGGCCTATATTGAAGGGCCGGACGACGTTCTGATCGAACTGGTGCAACGCCCTTGAGAGTCCCGACACCGAAGTGGGCCCCAATTCCAGTTCTGTGCCCCGGACCGGGCCAGGATCCTCAGTGGCAACGCTGAAAAATTGTTAAAGCTGTAGCCGGTCTAGCTCCAACTGGCGAAGCCCATCGCACAGCCCGTGCCCGCCGGCGACCGGTAGCAGGGCACGTAGTCAACCAGTTTCATGTCCAGGTGTTCGGTCGCGCCGGTAACCACAATCCAGTTGCGTATCTCCGAGCTACCCGAGTTAATTTTTTCTCTGGGTAACTGCGCCAGCCTGGCCAGGCTCTTCGCTCTCATGCCCTCCAGGGCCAGATGGTCCAGGTCTTCGTCCACCACAAAGTGACTCAACCCCCCTGAAGCCAGGATTCCTACTCGGGCCTTTTTGGGCCATGCTTCGATGGCGTTTTTGAGGGTGCGGCCCAGGTCGTAGCACCGCTTGGGCGTTGGTTGATTGGGTGGGTAGTAGGTGTTCAGCATGATGGGCACCGTGGGAATGATACCTTCGGTCATCAGCCGGTTGTAGACATAGCCAAAGGCGTGACCGATGCCTCCCCTGGCCCGACCTCCCCGGCTGGGGTCGAAAAAATTGGATCGGCCCACATCGAATTCGGCCTCGACCAGATATTCGATCAGGTGTCTTCCCAGGGTTGCATCAGTGGGGACCGTCCGGTCTTCGGTCGAATACCCGATCAGCGCCTGATTGCCGGTGGCCGGCCCGGCCTCGTGGCCGGCTACCTTCACCTGGTCCCCCCAGTAGACGCAAAACCCGGGCATATTGTCGTCGCGCAAATACTCTTGCTGGTCGTCCCCGACCATGACCAGTACGTCGAGATTGGCCCGGTACAGCGATTTCGACAGACCGGCTATCGCCCTCTGGTTCTGTTCATGCCGCTGTTGAAACTTCTCCGGGGTAATCTCTCGGGCAATGCGGGAAACGTCGGTCCGGGCCAGCAGGTCCTCGTAATTTGACGTGATGCCGTCGGTGCCGATCAGTTCCTGGTTGCCCTTGTCTCGCTCGCCCCGCTGGGCCCATCCCTCCGCCGGTGTGCTGAGCTGGGGGCTATGGGATGAAGCCAGGCCCAATACTAACTCTGCCATGTTCCTCCTCCCGTTAGGTCTCTCAATTTACGGCCGGACCCGCCGACCGCTATGATGGTGGCCCGTTCAAAACATTGCTGGACCCCTCTGCAACAGGGCTGGGGAACCGCGGTGGGCAACGCCCATCGGAATAGACCAGCCGGTGCTTGCGGTGATTATCTTATCGACCGGGAAGGCCTGTCAACGGGGCGTCCCCGCCCGCGGCTTCTCTCCCGTGGGGGACTGGCCGAAATTTAACAGATCCGGCCAATAAGTCAGGGCGATCGCATCTTACCCCATAGATGGTCCCTCGTCTTCCCGGCGAAAGCCGGAAGACGATACGGTTGAGACCTTAACCCACATTTCCCATGTGCTTGAGAAGCTCTCTGAGTTAATCGTCGGCATTCTTTCAGATATTGTCGATTTTTGAGCTATATATCGTTGGTATGTCTATAATTACCCCACAGTGTGCTAAGTTTCAGTTAGATAGCGTAAGCATCCTGGAGGCACCCAATGGGTGACGGCGAAAAAGCCCCTCTCCGGCTCCAGTTCAATCCCAAAATCCGTCTGGAGTTTCGCGGTGCCACCATCACCTCCGACGCCGGACTGCTGGCTTTCAGAGAGTTTGGTGAGGCCCTTGGCCTTACTGGTATCGCCAGGGAATACCTCCAGGACCGCCGCACTGGTCGAAATATCCGTCACCACCTGGTTCCTCTGCTGCGCCAGTCTATCTTCAGTTGACTGGCTGGCTACGACGACACCAACGATGCCGACCGCCTGGCCCAAGACCCCAGCATGCGAGTAGTCGTAGGCTGGCAGGGCTCGGAGCGCCAGGCTGCCACTACCAGTGAGATGGGCCGGTTTGAGACCGAACTGCTGACCCAGGGCGAACAATCTGCAGAGGCTGGCCAGGATGAATGCCCAGTGGGTGGAGCGGGCCATGGCCAAGACCCTGTACCGTCGGGTGATCCTGGACCTGGACAGTTCCAAGAGTCCGGTGCATGGTCAACAGGAAGGAGCGGCCTACAACGGCCACTTCGAGTGTGTTTGCTATCATCCCCTCTTTCTGTTCAACCAGTTCGGGGATTGGGAAGCAGCGACGCTACGACCCGGGAACGTCCACAGTGCCGATGGCTGGCAGGAACTCCTGGAGCCGGTGGTGAAAGGATACCGAAGAGTGGTAGCCAAGGTGGAGTGGCATCAGGGAGAGCTGTTTCCTAGAATAGGCTTCATCGTTACCAACCTGAGCTATCCGACGATTGGGATAGTCCGCTTCTACAATGGCCGAGGTACGGCGGAGCAATGGATCAAAGAAGGAAAGTACGCCCTGAACTGGACCCTGTTGTTCTGCCACAAGTTCGTGGCCAATCAGGTCAGGCTGGGGCTGTTCATCATGGCCTACAACCTGGGTAACTTTTTGAGAAGGCTGGTATTACCGGAGGCGATGCAGCACTGGTCCCTGATCAGTCTTCAGACCAGGATGAGCAAAACCGGCGGACGGTTGGTGCGCCATGCCAGAAGGTTGGTATTCCAGCTAGTACAGCTTGGCTCAAATGCTTCCATAGTTTATGCGACTAATACCTTCCCCTGGTAGGTCCATTTGAAGGGCCTGGCCATGGTTCGGTTGTAATAGTCGATGAAGCCCAGTACTTTTCGTTGCAGGTTATCCACCGAGTCGCCGGGAGGCAGATGATTGACAGACACATACAAACCAATTTATAGTGTCGCCGTCCTACAGCGGATCCATTAAAGGCTTTGAGTCAGCCCAAATGGGAGTTTCCGGATGGAAATATCAGTAGGGACCTTCATAATTTCGGTATTAACCTCTGCGATTGGCTCATTACTTTTTGGTTTAGCATCAGCCGTTCCCATTTCTCGAATTATTGTCAAACGGCGACTTCATAGGTTATTTGGTGTGGGCACCCGAGACACGGTCGTATTCGTCTTTGTTCACAAAAAACTGACATCCCCAAAACTGACTCTCCCAGAGATCAACCCAGGACTCGGAGTGGAAGACGTGATGGCTATATCCCATTTGACAGGATTATTGGTTCGATCTGGATGGCAAGGCCGAATTACCTTACGTCATTCAACTAACGTTGGCGATGGCGACAAACGGGAACATTTGATCGTACTTGGTGGCGAAGCAGTCAATACTTTCACAACCCAGGTGCTTGAAATCCTTGAATCCAAGGGGGTGCCCACCTCCAGGTTTAGGAGGTCAAATCACAATATCAGAGAATGGCACATTGAAGATGAGAGTCACCACATTCACATTTCAGCTTCTTATGGGCAAGTTGGTGGACTTTACCAAGATGATCATGCAATTCTAATGAAGTTAGTTAACCCTTGGAAAGGCGAAAAGCGAATCTTCATCCTCGCAGGCATTAGAGGAATAGGTACATGGGGCGCAGCTGATTGCCTGAGAAAGAAGGTCCGAGACTTCTTGAAGCATCCAGAATTCGATCCTAAAGGTGGGTTTAGCGCATTGATTAGAGTAAGATATCGGGATTTCGACATAGAGAGGACAGAGTTGATTAGCCTAGTTCCGTATCCAGCTAAGTATGCAAGTTAATGTTGCACCTTGCGAGCCCGGAGAGGACAAAGAGCGAGATGGTAGGGGTGTTGGGGGAGGGGCAGAGACAAGGGATGAGGGTCATACCCCTAAACAAAGTCTCGGGCTTGATATGAGGAGTGGAGGGGTTTACGGATAGAGGATAGATAGTATGGCAACACCTTCTCAAAATCCAGATAGCTCTGAGGATCTGAGGT
>DASTLM010000101.1:0-4529 GCA_035714945.1 Dehalococcoidia bacterium
CACTCAAATGGGGTTGTACTACATCAGTGTCGGTACGCTGATCGGTATATATCTGGTATTTCAATTCGCTTTGTCTTCCCGATTCGGCCGGCTGCTGGTGGCGATGCGGGATGACGAAAACCGGGTACGCTTCATGGGTTACAACCCGGTGATGCTGAAAACCCTGATCTTCACCGTCTCCTGTGGCGTAGCCGGAATTGCCGGAGCGCTGTTCGTACCCCAGGTGGGTATCATCTCCCCCACCAATATGGGAATCCTACCGTCAATTGAAATTGCGGTCTGGGTCGCGGTGGGTGGCCGCGGCACCCTGTTGGGCCCGCTGATCGGAGCGATCCTGGTCAATAGCGCCAAAAGCGGGCTGAGCGAGTCCTTCCCGCTGATCTGGCAGTTCTTCCTGGGAGGGCTATTCATCGGTTCGGTATTGCTCTTTCCCGCCGGCATCGTCGGTTTCTTCCGAAGGGGTGCCCGGCAGCCGGCAGGTAGATTGTCTTTAACCCGGGCCCGCAGCCACGCGCGAGTGCTGCTGCATTCAGCAACAGGAGGGGCAGGGAAGCTTTGGCCGAACACATTCTTTCCGTGGAAGCCCTGACCGTCAGCTTCAACGGGTTCACGGTCCTGGACAACCTGGACTTCAGCCTGGAACGCGGGGAGTTGCGGTTCATCATTGGCCCCAATGGGGCGGGCAAGACCACTTTGCTGGACCTGATTACCGGTAAGACCAGGCCGGACCGGGGCAAGATTCTGTTCAACGGCACCGATCTCACCCGACGGCAAGAACACGATCTGGTCCGTTTGGGCATCGGGCGCAAGTTTCAGACCCCCAGCGTATTCACCAGTCTTACCGTATACGAAAACCTGGAGGTGTCCGTCGGGTTCCGCAGCAGCCTGGGCGGCCTGTTCCGGCCGGTGGGCAAAAAGGACGCCCAGTGGATTCATGACACTCTGGAGCAGGTGGGGCTGGTCGATCGATCAGCAGTGCTGGCGGGCGCCCTCTCCCACGGCGAGAAGCAGTGGCTGGAGATTGGGATGCTGCTGGCCCAGGAACCCACGTTGCTGCTTCTGGATGAGCCGGTGGCGGGCATGGCTCACCGGGAACGGGTGTTGACTGGGGAACTGCTGCAAAAAATTGGGCGGGACCGGACCGTGGTGGTGGTGGAACATGATATGGGATTCGTTCGGCAGTTCGCCCGGAAAGTCACGGTGTTGCACCTGGGCAAGATCCTCAGCGAGGGCAGCATGGAGGCGGTGGCCTCCGATCAGCAGGTCATTCGGGCGTACCTGGGCCGCAGCCGGACCCTGCAGCGTGAAGGTGCCGGCTCAGGCCCCAGAGCGCCGGTTGTGAGTTCCCAGTTGGAGCAGACCGGTGATTTTCCCAGCTGGTAAGTCCCCAGACCCGGTTTGGTAAAATTGTACTACAGCCGCCGATGCGATCGCGGGTGGGGGTAAGGGGCAGGGGGAGATGTAGCAGCCGAATCTAAGGGTCGGGACGCGGGAATAACCCAGGAGGCTGGAGCTGATGCCGGCGTGTTAATAGTGGAATCTATCTCAGTGGCTTACGGTCAGAGCCGCATCCTCACCGATGTCTCCCTGGACGTCCCTGATGGCTCGGTGGTCTGTCTGATGGGACGCAACGGCGTAGGCAAGACTACCCTGATGAAATGCGTGATGGGACTGCTGAAGGCCCGTTCCGGTAAGGTTACCTATCAGGAAAATAACATGACCGCCTGGCCCCCTCACCGTCGGGCCAGAGCGGGCATCGGGTACGTTCCGCAAGGAAGGCACATCTTTCCCTTCCTGAGCATTTACGAGAACCTGCTGATGGGCCTGGAGGCGTCCCGGGGCGATCAACGGGATGGGGACGCGCTGGCAGAAATGTATACTCTCTTCCCTGCCCTGAAGGTGAATCCGGCCAAACTGGCGGGAACTCTCAGCGGGGGACAGCAACAACAACTGGCCCTGGCGCGGGTATTGATCCGGCAACCTCAACTGCTGTTGCTGGACGAGCCAACCGAAGGTCTGCAACCATCCATAGTTCAGGAGATAGAAGACCTGATCATGGGCCTGCGGGAACGACAGGGGACTTCGGTGCTGCTGGTGGAGCAGTCCTTCGACTTCGTCATGGCCGTCGCCGACCACTGTTTCCTGATGGAGAAGGGCGAGATTGTGCTGGAGGGACCCACCGGCACCCTGGACCAGAACCTGATGCACCAGTATCTGTCGGTATAATCGAGGCCAGATGGTCCGGCCTGGTGAGAAAAAGTTATGATGCTCACACCTCGGGAAAGCGAAAAGCTGCTGATTTACGTAGCCGCCGATCTGGCCCGCAAGCGACAGGGCCGGGGTCTCAAGCTGAATGTCCCCGAATCGGTGGCGCTGATCACCGAAGCCCTGCTGGAGGGAGCGCGGGACGGCAAGTCGGTAGCCGAGGTCATGGCCCTGGGTCGGGAGGTATTGACCCGGGAGCAAGTGATGGAGGGAGTGCCCGAACTGGTGACCATGGTGCAGGTCGAAGCAACCTTTCCCGACGGCACCAAGCTGGTGTCCTGCCATGACCCCATTGTTTGATCGAAGGCATTAATTTCACATTAATTATAGTGGATAGAGAGGCCTGATTTTGGAAGAAACCAAAAACGCTAACCGTGCGCATGTGTTGAGCCGGGCCAACGAACTGGATATCAAGTTCATTCGCTTGTGGTTTACGGACATCCTGGGAAACCTGAAGGGCTTCGCCATCAAGGTGGACGACCTGGAGGACGCCATTGACCACGGTGTGGGGTTCGACGGCTCCGCCATTGAGGGCTTCGCCCGTTACTTCGAAAACGATATGCGGGCCTTCCCCGACCCCAGCACCTTTGTATTGCTGCCCTGGCGTCCCCGTCAAAATGCCGTGGCCCGCATGTTCTGCGACATTCGTCGGCCCCAGGGCGACCCCTTCCTGGGCGACCCTAGATACGTGCTCAAGCGCAATCTGCGCCAATTGGCGGAGTTGGGTTTCACCTACAATGTGGGACCCGAGTTGGAATTCTTCTACCTGAAGGATGCCGAAAAACCGCAACCCCTGGACCGCAGCGGTTATTTCGATCAGCTATCCAGCCAACCGGCCTCGGATCTCCGCCGGGATACGGTTTTGAACCTGGAAGCCATGAGCATTCCGGTAAAGTATTCCCATCACGAAGCGGCCTACAGCCAACACGAAATCGACCTGCAATACAATGACGCCCTGACCATGGCGGACAACATTGTCACCGCCCGGCTGCTGATCAAGGAGTTGGCCCAGTCCCGGGGGGTCTATGCGACCTTTATGCCCAAACCCATACCCGGGGTGAACGGCTCGGGCATGCATACCCACCAGTCGCTGTTCCAGGGGGAGCACAATGCCTTCTACGACCCGGACGACGAGCATTACTTTTCCCTGACCGGCAAGCGGTTCATCGCCGGGCTGATGCACCACGCGCCAGAGATCACTCTGGTCACCAACCAGTGGGTGAATTCTTACAAGAGGCTGGTCCCAGGCCACGAGGCTCCGGTGTTCATTTCCTGGTCCCATGTCAACCGTTTCGACCTGGTGCGGGTGCCGCCTTACAAGTCGGGGTATGAGACCTCCGTACGCGTGGAGTACCGGGCCCCGGACCCGGCCTGCAATCCCTATCTGGCTTTCAGCGTGATGCTGGCCGCCGGACTGAAAGGAATCCGAGAGGAGTACCCCTTACCTGCGCCAGTGGTGGGCAGCGTCTTTGAGATGTCCCCACAACGCCGGCAGGCCTTGAACATCAGGTTGCTGCCCAGAAGTCTGGGCGAAGCGATCAGCCTGGCCGAGGGCAGTGAGTTGCTGCTGGAAACCCTGGGAGACCACACCTTCAACAGCCTGATTCGCAACAAGGAAATCGAGTGGGAGGAGTACCGGTCCACCGTCACCGACTTCGAGATTGCCCGGTATCTTCCCATGCTTTAGCGGGCCGCTGAAAAAGGATAAAATTATGGCCGGAGAACTGGCTCACTATATCCTGGCTGACACCCCGGTGGAGATTAACCAGGGACGGCCCACCTTCACCTTGACCGTATGGAACACCGGCGACCGGGCGGTCCAGGTGGGCTCTCACTTTCATTTCTTCGAGTCCAACCGGGCGCTGCGTTTCGACCGGGCGGCTGCTTTCGGTCGGCGGCTGGATATTCCGGCCGGTACGGCGGTCCGCTTTGAGCCGGGCGACAGCAAAGAGGTCCGGCTGGTGGACATCGGCGGTACCCGTCGCGTTTCCGGGCTGAACGGACTGACCAACGGCAGCCTGGATAGCCCTGGCGTTCGCTCCGCCGCTCTGGCGGCAATCTCGACCCTGGGCTTTGCCGACACCGGATCACCGGGCCAACAGGAGGATTAGCATGTCCGAGATCAGCCGCCGTCAGTACGTGGAACTATACGGGCCCACGGTGGGTGACCGGTTCAAGCTAGCCGATACGGCGCTGGTCTGCCAGGTGGAGCAGGACCTGTTGACCTACGGCGACGAACTGGTCTTCGGCGGGGGGAAGACCGC
>DASTLM010000102.1:0-14377 GCA_035714945.1 Dehalococcoidia bacterium
AGTTTGGGGCCGACATCAACCCGCCAGGGATGCTGCACGGAAAGGTGCTGCGCAGTCCCCATTCCCACGCCCGCATCCGCTCAATTGACACCAGCCAGGCCGAAGCCATGCCAGGGGTGATGGCGGTGGCCACCTCGGCGGATTTTCCGATCATCAAGACGCGGCCCCTGGACTACGAGAACTTCCAGGGCAATCCCCGGTTGATCGCCGAGAATATCCTGGCCAATGAGAAAGTATTGTACCGAGGACACGCGGTGGCGGCGGTGGCAGCGACCAGCCCCCATGTCGCCGAGCAGGCCCTGGCCTTGATCGAAGTGGACTATGAGGTGCTGCCCACCGTCCTGACCTGGCGGGATGCGATGAAATCTGGCGCCGCGGTGCTCCACGAAAACATGACCACCCGCTTCCGGGAAGATCGGGCCGGCCCCGGGCAGGATACCGGGGAGCGGGGCAACGTGGCCGGTCACCTGCAGCACAAACTGGGCGACGTTGAGCAGGGTTTCCGGGAAGCCGACGTGATTCTGGAGCGGGAGTACGAGACTCAGACGGTGCACCAGGGTTACATCGAGCCTCACGTCTCCACCGCGTCGTGGTCTACCGACGGACGGCTGACCATCTGGACCAGCACCCAGGGCGCCTTCGGCGTCCGCGCCGCGACCTGCGGCATCCTGCAGATTCCAGAGTCGGCGGTCAAAGTGGTGCCGATGGAAATTGGCGGAGGTTTCGGGGCCAAGGGCGTCACCTACCTGGCTCCGGTAACCGCGGTGCTGGCCAGGAAGGCGGGACGCCCGGTCAAGATCGCCATGAGCCGTAAAGAGGTGTTTGAGGGCAGCGGCCCGGCTTCGGCGACCTTTATGCGGGTGAAGCTGGGAGCCACCAGAGACGGTAAGCTGACCGCGGGACAGGCTTATATGGTCTACGAAGCCGGCGCCTTCCCTGGTGCGCCAGTGGGTGGCGGGGCGGTCACCTCCTTCGGACCCTACAATATCGAAAACATGCTGGTGGACGGCTACGATGTGGTCTGCAATAAGCAGAAGGCCCAGGCGTACCGCGCTCCAGGACAGCCCCAGGCGGCTTTCGCCGTTGAATCGGCGATGGACGAACTGGCGGAAAAACTGGGGATGGACCCCATGGACCTGCGGCTGAAGAACGCGGTCAAAGAGGGCGACCGGATGCCCAATGGGGTGGCCCACGGTCGTTTCGGGTGCCGCGAACTGGAGGAAGCGATGAAAGCGCACCCCCACTACAGTGCCCCCCTGGGTGGTCCCAATCGGGGCCGCGGCGTGGCGGTGGCCTTCCGCGCCCAGGGAGGTCAGACCTCCTCGGCGACGATTAACGTCAACAGCAACGGCACGATCAACCTGATCACCGGCTCGGTGGATATCGGGGGCACCCGCACCGCCGTCGCGATGCAGGCCGCCGAAATTCTGGGCCTGACCTCAGAGGATGTAAACCCGTCGGTGGGCGACACCGACAGCGTGGGTTACACCGCCAACACCGGCGGCAGCCGCACCGCTTTCGACACCGGCCTGGCGGCCATCGCCGCCGCCAAAGAAGTAACGGCACGCATGAAGTCCCGCGCTGCCCGTCTGTGGGAAGTACAGGACGAGGATGTGGACTTCCGGGACGGCGTCTTTATCTGCACCAGGAACCCCCAGGACCGGTTTACCTTCAAGGAACTGGCCGGACGCCTGATGCGCACCGGCGGGCCGGTGACCTGTTCGGCGTCGGCTCCGTCCACCGGGGTGGGGCCAATCTTCGGCGGAAATATTGTGGACGTGGCAGTTGACCCGGAGACCGGCAAGGTGGATATTTTACGGTATACCGCCTTTCTGGACGCCGGGATGGCGGTTCACCCCAGCTTCGTGGAAGGACAGATTCAGGGCGCGACGGTCCAGGGGATTGGCTGGGCGCTGAACGAAGAGTATTTCTACACCCCGGACGGGACCATGGCCAACTCCAGCTTCCTGGATTACCGGATGCCCACCAGCCTGGACCTGCCGATGATTGAAGCGGTGATAATCGAAGTGCCCAACCCGCGCCATCCCTTCGGTCTGCGGGGCGTGGGTGAGGGCCCGATCATTCCGCCGCTGGCGGCCCTGGCCAACGCGGTCTCCCACGCTACCGGGGTGCGCATGACCCGACTGCCCCTGTCACCAACCCACATCATGGAGGCCATTGAGGCGAGCCAGGGTTAGAGCCAGGGTAATGGGAGGCGGGCAGGGGTTTGTTCCAGATAGGGAAGTCCTGGATTTACATTGGTTGCGCCGTGCTGGGAGCGCTGGCACCCGTCGGAATCTTCTACCTGGTCAACTACGACCGGAGAGTCCCCGGCTCATTCATTGACCTGGGGTTGTTGTTGTTCAGTGCCGGAGTGAGCATTATCTTCCTCCCCCTGGGCCTCGGGGCCGGTTTGGGCCTGGCTATATTAGTCCACCTGGCCTGGAACCGAGTGCAGGCCGGCTGGACCTGGCGCAGGTGATTTGACCAGGTGATTTGACCAGGAGATTTGACGAGGTGATTTGACCAGGAGATTTGCAGGGGAATCTGCTCATTGACACTACCCGGACACTACCCGCACTGGCCTAAATTTACCTTGACAAACAATAATTATGAGTGTATATGTTGACCCACCAATTCAATCGGTTAGCAGAATCTATTCCCAAGGTATCAAGCTTTACTTGACATTCCCAGCCATGTTTATACGTGTTTCGTAGCACGATGGTCGCCATCGGGCGAGCCGACACCGGAGGCAATCGCGGGCCGCATCTAGCAGTGGAGGTCAGGGCCATGACCCGTATCTTCAGGAATCCCCGGGGAATATTATACCTATCTGTGCTGGCAATCCTGTTATCGGCCATGGCTTGCGGGACCGCAGCGGATCCGACGGCGGCACCTGGCGCGGGTGACACCGCCCAGCCCACCACCGCCGCTGCGTCGGGCCAACCCACCGCGACGCCAGCTTCCAGCACGGCACCCGAAAGCCCAATAACTTCGACAGAACACGGTACGGTAACTGTCCTGGTGGGTGGCCTGGGTAACGAGCGCATTTTGCCCCGGTATTGTAACGGTGAGTGCAACACTTTCGGCCGCCTGTTGCATGGTTACTTTGCGACGACCACCGATCAGGGCGGGGTGATCCCCTCGGCCATGGAGAGCTGGCGGGTCGAATCCGGCGGCACCGTGTGGGTGTTCAAGCTCCGCCAAGGCGCCAAATTTCACGACGGATCGGACGTTACGATCCAGGACGTGTTGTTTAGCTCGGAACGCTCGGTGAGCCTGGATGAGTTCCCCGGGGCTGCCACCCCCACTCAGACGGTGGAGGGACGCCAGATCGTCAAGCATGAGATCACCGGTCCTGACGAGATGACCATTACCTTCACCCAACCCTACGCCGGGGCGGCGGTGTGGCGGTCTGATGGCCACGCCGGCAATACGCGAATGAATATTCTACCGGCCAAACTATTAGGCGAACCTTACGACGTTTCGGAACCCGCCTACGAAAAATCTCCCATCGGCGCCGGACCAATGATGATGGTCTCCCGCAAACCCGCCGAGTCGATGAGCTTTGAACGTTTTGAAGACTACTACTATCAACCAGCCTACGATGCCCCGGAGGACCGGCGTCCCCGGTTCCAATTCCTCGAACTGCAACTGGTACCGGAGCTCTCCACCCGGGTGTCGGCGCTGCGGGCCGGCAATTCCGACCTGATTGAGGCGGCTGAGGCGGTGGCGGAACAAATCCGGGGGTCCGGCGGCAGGATTATCTACGCCCGGGAATCTTCCTATGCCGCCCTGATGCTGCCCGGGTGCTGGATCGAAGAGGTGCGATGCCACGACAAACGGGTGGTTGAGGCATTGGACCTGGCGATCGACCGACAGGTCATTGCGGATACCCTTTACACTCCGGAGTCTTATTCCCCTGGTGGTTGGGGGTTTGTGACCCCCAGTTCCCTGGGCTTCTCTCCGGAATTGAAGGCCGCCGATTTCGATCCCGAAAGAGCCAGGGAGTTGATGATTGAAGCGGGGTACCAGGTCCCGGGTCATAGCGAGGGCAAGGAGTTCGGCACCTTTGAGATCAACGCCTGGGATGCCGGAGATTTCCCCTTTGTCCCCGACATGGCCCAGTTAATCGTGGAATCCTGGCAGACGGAGTTGGGCATCGACGCTCGGGTAGTCCTCACCGATCGGACGCTGATCACTCAGCGCTGGCGTTCCCGGGAGCTGGACGACCACATCCGGTTTGAAGTGAACGAGGCCCGCTGGGATGGCACCACCATCCTCCAGTCCCGGTATAACGATCCGGAAAACAGCCAGCGCCTTTCCCAAGACCCCGTGGTTCTTGAGTTTGCCAACGCTGGACTCCGGGTAGTGGACCAGGAGTCGCGAGACGCGACCATCAACTCCGTGTACCTTAGACTTCAAGAGGGCTACCACCATAATTTCCTGCCATTGGGGTACGCCAACTTACCCTGGGGGGCCAGCGAACGTATCGTCGAGTGGAAACCCTGGTCGGCGGCGGCGTTCTTCAACTCCCATTGGACCATCAGGCTAGCTGAATAAGCGTCACCACACCGGTGACCCAGACTACTGTCTACCGAGACCGCCCGGGGCGAGTTCTCGCATTCCGGTGGTCCACTAACCGGGTGCTGAAAAAGGCGAGCCCAGAGGGGTGAAGTCCCTTTGGCCGGGGTCTGGGGGTGTCCCGCAGATACAATTTCTACCCTCTTCCTGCTCAGGAAGGGCGTAGGGGGATGGTCGAAAAGGTTTTTCATCAACCTGCTAAGACGGAGAACCCGGGGCAAAGCAGCCCTAGCATGCAGGAAACAGGGGTAGCAGATGCAGCGGTATATTATGCGGCGGGCTCTGGAGGCGATCGTCGCCCTCTGGCTCCTCGGCACCATTCTATTTTTCGTCCTTCACGTCACTGGGGATCCGGTTTCCTACCTGCTTCCCCCGGATGCCACCGCTGGCGAGGAGGAATTGCTGCGGGCCAGGCTGGGCCTGGACCGGCCCATCTTTGTCCAGTACGCCATTTTCACCAGGGACATCTGGACTGGCAACTTCGGCCGCTCCACCAGCCGGGGGATTCTGGCCCGTGACCTGCTTCTGGAGCGGATGCCCAAAACGGCCCAACTGGCTCTGGCCTCAATTCTCTTCACCATATTGCTGGGTGTGCCCATCGGAGTGATGTCAGCCCTGAAGCGAGACTCCATTGGCGACAAGATTGCCAAGTTCTTCGCGATTTTCGGCATGGCAGCCCCCAACTTTTGGCTGGCCATCATGCTGATTCTGCTGTTTGGGGCATTACCTGCCGAAAGGGGATTGCCCAGCCTGCCCACTCACGGTAGCGGCGGCCTCAACCACCTGGTCCTTCCCACCATTGTTCTGGGCTGGTCCATCATGGCCGGTATTGTGCGGCTGACACGGTCGGCAATGCTGGAAGTCCTGGACAGCGAGTATGTGAAGTTTGCCCGGGTCAAGGGGTTAAACGAGCAGCGGGTGGTCTGGAAACACGCCCTCAAGAACGCGGTGATCCCGGTGATGACATTCTCAGGTCTGGCTCTGGGAGGGTTGTTGAACGGGTCGGTGGCGGTGGAGGTGGTATTCGCCTGGCCCGGGCTAGGGCGAATGTTGCTGGACGGGGTGGTCCAGCGGGACTTCCCGGTGGTAGCGGCAGCGGTCCTGGCGGCGGGAGTATTCTACGTTGTCATGTCCCTGATCGTTGACATACTGTACGCGTACGTAGACCCCAGAATCCGGATCTAGCTCAGGCAAAGAGGAAGGCGATGTCTACAGCCAGCAGCGCAGGTATTGCGGCAGGCCAGGCGGCAATCCGCTGGAAGGAACGAAGGGCGTGGGTCAGGAAGCTGCCCTGGGTCTCCCTGTCGGTGGTGGTGGTTCTGGCGATGTGCGCCCTCTTCGCCAATGTAATCGCGCCCCACCATCCCCTGGGCCAGGACGAGGCCACCAGAGTACGAACTCAAAAGACCCTCCAGGCTCCATTCCAGAGCTGGACCAATCTCCTGGGCACGGACCGTACCGGGAGGGACGTGCTGAGCCGGCTGATATACGGAGCCAGGACGTCGGCGGTAATTAGCATGATCGCCCTGGGAACCGGGGTGCTGGTGGGGACCGTGCTGGGAATGATCGCGGCATACCGGGGCGGCTGGGTCGATACGATTGTCATGCGGTTGGCGGATGCCGCATTGGCATTTCCGCTGATTCTGGTGGCGTTGCTGATTGTAGTCGTCCTGGGAACCGGGATACAGAATATTATTATCGCCATTGCAGTCACGGTGTGGGCCCGGTTTGCCCGTCAGGTGCGTGGGGAAGTGATGACCCTGAAGGAAAGGGAGTATGTTCTCCTGGCCCGGATTGCCGGGGTTTCAGATCCGGTGATTTTAATACGGCACATCTTTCCCAACGTGATCAACACCCTGCTGATCGTGGTCAGTTTGCAGGTGGGAAACGTAATCCTGACCGAGGCTTCCCTGAGTTTCCTGGGTCTGGGACTACCGCCGGGCGAAGCCGCCTGGGGAATTATGGTCGCCGAGGGGCGCAATTTCATTGTCAGCGCCTGGTGGTTGTCCCTCTTTCCCGGGTTAGCGATAACCATGGTCGTGCTGGCATTCAATTTCTTCGGCGACTGGCTGAGGGATAGCCTGGACCCCAAGCTGCGCCGGATCTGAGCCCTCCGGAACTACTGAACCCGGTCACTTCCCCCGAGTCCCTGGACCAGGCGCTGGAGCGGGCCTGAGCCGGCCGGCCGGTGCTGCAACAAGCCCTTGCGCCCTCGTCCGTTCCAGCCGCTGGCGCGACGGTGACTGCCGTCGCTGTCAGGGTTTAAACACCGCCAGACACTTGTTTGAGTTAAAGATATAGGTCTCGTAGTAGTCGACGATCTCCGGCTTTCTCCCTAACTCGTCCATCGCCCCGGCCAGACACATCCAGTTCAAAAGCTCCTGCTGCCCGGCATCCTCAATCTGGGGCGTGGTCAACCTGCGCCAGGCGTCATAGTCACCGACGGCAAGCTCGTCGAACCGGGCTCGGTCTGACTCAACATCTGGCCACAGCCAGTAATTCTTCTCGGTCAGGAAGGCGTGGGACCAGCTGGACGAACCGATCAAGGCTACCCGCCATGGGCTAGCTTTCAGCGCCCGCGCCGTGGCGGCCCCTACCTCCATGCAGCGCCTGGGTGAAGGGCCGGGAGGGTCGGGTTCGCTTTCGTATTCGGTGGAACCGCCGCGGTTGCGGATGATCCGGCTGCCGTAACAGTTGACCAGAAAGGGCACTACCGGATAGTTGATGCCCTTCCGATCGTAGTCCAGGAACAGCAGGGTATTCAAAATGGCGTGGCCCAGACCCGGCTGATGGAGCGGCCGGTAGGCATAGGCCATATCGATGCCCTGTTCGATGAGTCCTCTGGCCAACGCCCGCGCCCCGGCCCGATGTCCCGGAAACTTGAAATGCTTTTCGCCAGGTTCGTTCCAGACGTTGGGTTTGGTGCCGCCGTCCTTGAGGGCAAAAGGTTGACAGTCCATATCATCGTAGGCCAATACGCAGAAGGGCGGTATAATGTCCTCTTTAAAGTTCTCGTATTGGTCGTCGCCCCAGATTACCAGGAAGTCGGGAGCAAAGGCGTCCAGCTCGGCCCGCAGCTTGCGGAATCCTGCCACCATCCGCTGGCGCAATCGCTTCGACGCCGCCAGGCCCTCGTCCTCGCCATACTCGATACGCATTGGTTCGGGCCAGTTGGTGGGGATCTTCATCTCCTGGGGGATGCGGTGGTTGTTTTTCAGCGTCCGTTTCAGCGCCAGTTCGCCGTCACCGTCCGGCCTGGCCAGGGTTGGGGCGTGGGTGAGTCCCAGTCCCAGAATCTCAGCCATTACCTGCCTCCTTCATCAGACCAATTCTTCAAGATACCAGTCCATCAAAATACCAGTTCATCAAGATACCAATGCATCAAGAAACCGGATAACTGTTGACCAATATCCCGCCGATATAATACCGACCTTTGTACCGAGACGCACACCAAAAGTCAAGTTCAGATTGTACGCGTTGTATGCGCCAATCAGCAAATCTGAACTTGACTAGCCTGAACTTGATTCGATCGAGACCTGCAGCGAACGGCTTCAGTCCGGTATCCCGGCGGCAATTACCGATATTTTATCTATTTCATTCTTCCAGAATATAATACAGGAAGGTCAAAAATCGATTGATGAGCATCAACTCACCCAGTCTAGACTGGATACTATGATTCGTGTAGTATTTACTGTGGTGAAAAAGGGTAATCGTCAACCACCACCATCCCAGTCTGTGCACCCAGTCTGTGCACCCAGTCTGTACGATAAAGGAGTCGGACTATGCCAACGGGTGAAAACCTTGCGCTGATGGCCCACTTGATGCGCCGGGCCGGTTTTGGCGTCAATCGGGACCAATTAGAAATCTACACTGCCCGAGGATATGAAGCCACCGTTGAGGAGTTGCTGCATCCGGAGGAACAGCCTGCCTTCGATGACGACCTGGCTTTTCGCTATGTACCATATTTTAGAATGGGCACCGGCATCCCCAGCTATCAATGCTACTGGATGTATCGGATGATCAGCACCCAGCGGCCTCTGGAAGAAAAGATGACCCTTTTCTGGCATCACGTCTTCGCCACCAGCCACTCTAAATTGAACCGCAACCCCCAGATGAATAAGCAACTCCAGTTACTGCGCCGGTTCGCTCTGGGGAACTTTCGCACGCTGCTCATCGAGGTGGCCAAAGACCCGGCGATGATCTACTGGCTGGACAACTGCGAGAACCACAAGGGCGCTCCCAATGAGAACTTCGGGCGGGAACTGCTGGAACTGTTCTCCATGGGCGTGGGAATGGACCATCATTTCAACTATTCGGAAGACGACGTCAAAGAGTGCGCCCGGGCGTTTACCGGCTGGACGATGGCCGCGCAATTGCCCCGCTATCCCTATGGGGACTACTGCTGGGACTTCCAGTACCGGGCCGATGACCATGACGACGGTGAGAAGGTCTTTCTGGGTGAACGGGGCAGGTTCAATGGCGACGACATTGTCGACATCGTGGTCCGGCAGCCCGCCACCGCCCGGTTCCTGGCCCGCCACCTGTACAACTTCTTTGTCGCCGACGAGCCCCAGGTCCCGGCCTGGCAGACCACCGAACCTCAAGACCCGCCAGCGATCAAGGTGCTGGAGGAGGAGTATTTCCGCTCCAACTACGACATCCGCTCGATGCTGCGGGTCCTCTTCAACTCGGATTTCTTCAAGAACTCCCGTTTCAAGAAGGTCAAGAGTCCCGCTGAGTTGGTAGCCGGCGTGATGCGGTTGGTGGACGATTACACTGCCCTCAAGCCCAACACCCACGAAATTGCCTTTGCCCCGGCCTACATGGGCCAGGACCTGCTGAATCCGCCCACCGTTGAAGGGTGGCACACCGGCCGGGAGTGGATCGATAGCGGGGCCCTGGTGGAACGGGTCAACTTCGCTGCCGACCGGGTGGGCGACATCAGCAAACCGGGCGTACGGCGCATCGTGGAACGCCTGGAGGCTCAGGGCCCGGTCATGACCGGAGAGCAACTGGTGGATTCCTGCCTGGACCTGGTGGGGCCAGTGCCAGTGTCGGCGGCCAGAAGGGACGAGCTGGTCGGCCACGTCCGGCGGGAAGGTGAAGTCCGCTGCGGCACCCCCAGAGAAAAGCGGGAATTTGAGAAGCGGGTGACCGGTTTGTTGCAGTTGATTGTCGCCTCTCGGGAATTCCAGTTTGCCTGATTGGAGAGTTGAATATGACTACCGCGGTAAAAACCCCGGTCTATAAATACAGCTATACCATCGGCAACCAGGCCACTCCGCCGGCCCACGGCTTCTCCGGCCCGGTGGACGTTGCCCTGGGCAAGGATGGTCTGCTCTACGTCCTTTGCAGCTACTACGAATACACCCCAAGCTGGAAATTCGTGGTCAAGTGCAACCTGGATGAGGACTACCTGGGCCACTTTGGAAAATACGGCGAGGAGGACGGCCAGTTCACCTGGCCCAACTCGATCGCGGTGGACCGATCGGGCAACGTATACGTCACCGACGAGTGGCAGCAACACATCTCGGTGTTCGACGGCGACGGCAAATTCCTGAAGAAGTGGGGCATGCCGGGCAATGGTGACGGCCAGTGGAACCGTCCGGCGGGTATCGCCTTTGACGCCGAAGACAACCTGCTACTGGTGGACAGCCTGAACCACCGGGTCCAGAAGTTCAGCCGGGACGGCCGGTTCATCAGCAAGTTTGGGGGTCCCGGCTCCGGTGAGGGCCAGTTCAACACTCCCTGGGGCATCAACACCGACCAGCAGGGAAACATCTATGTGGCGGACTGGCGCAACGACCGCGTCCAGAAATTCACTTCCAGCGGCCGGTTTTTGATGCAGATCGGCCACGGCGGCGAGGGAGAAGGCGAACTTCGCCGGCCCAGCGGCGTGGCGGTCGACTCCGACAGCTACAGCTATGTGGTCGACTGGGGCCACGACCGGGTAAACGTTTATGATCCAGAGGGACAATACCTGACCAGGTTTATCGGAGACTGCCATGGCTATTCCAAGTGGGCGCAGGCCCGCATGAACTCGGACCCGGAAGGGATGGCCCGGCAGCGGTCCGTGGTTTCCGATTTCACCATCGAGCGCGTCTTTTTCCAGCCCACCGGCATCGAGGTTGACGATCAAAATCGGATTCTAGTGGTGGATACCGGCCGCCACCGCATCCAGATATACCAGAAAGTGGCCGCCTGACGGGTTTTTGAAGACTAGCCTGAGTAAAAGGAGCAAAGAGCATGACCTCAACCAAGAAAGACCCCATACTGGTCGTCATTCAGCTTACGGGCGGCAACGATTACCTGAACACGCTGATCCCCTACGGAGACCCGCGATACTACGACAATCGCAGCAATGTGGGCATCCCGCAGGACCAGGTGCTGCCCATTGACGGCCATTTCGGTTTCAATCCGGCGGCGGCGCCCATCAAAGACCTTTACGACCAGGGCAAAGTGGCCATCATTAACGGAGTGGGCTACCCCCACCCGAACCGGTCCCACTTCCGCTCCATGGATATCTGGCACACCTGTGAGCCGGACAAGGTCGGCACCGAAGGCTGGCTGGGCCGGGTAATCCGCGACCTCGACCCCAGGGGTGAGAACGTCCTGACCGGGGTCAACTTCGGGCGGGGCCTCCCCCGTTCGCTGGCCCTGTCGGGCGTACCGGTGGCCTCGGTGGCGGTTCTGGAGTCTTACGGCGTCTTGACCGGCATCAGCGGTGAACCGGAGCGCAGCGAAGCCCTGGATGTCTTCGCCCGGATGTACGCTCCCACCATGGGCAGCGGGCCGGTGATGGAATACCTGGGCCAGACCGGACTGGATGCCCTGAAGGGGGCCGACATCCTGAAGACCGCCCCGCAGAAGTACCGCAGCGGCGTCGAGTACGCCAACAGCCCCATCGGCCGTAACTTGCAGGGCATCGCCAAGGTGCTGACCGCCAATCTGGGCACCCGCATCTTCTACACGCAGCACGGCGGCTATGACACCCACGCCAACCAGGGACCGGCCCATCCCAAGCTGTGGACCGAACTGTCCCAGGCGGTCACCGACTTCTACGCTGACTTGAAGGAGCACGACACCGCGGACAATGTGTTGATGTTCGTCTTCACCGAGTTTGGCCGCCGGGTCAAGGACAACGGTTCCGGCACCGACCACGGTTCCGGCGGGCTGGCCCTGGCCATTGGTGATCCGGTCAAGGGCGGCATGTACAGTGAATACCCATCGTTGAAGGCCGAAGACCTGCTGGAAGGTGACCTGCACTTCAACACGGACTACCGGGGCGTCTACGGGACCATGGTAGAGAAGTGGCTGGGTCTGGACGCTAATTCCGTCGTCGGAGGCAACTTCGAGCAGCTGGATTTTGTGTAAGGTACCCGATGGAGATGCATTTATGGCAGCAAAGATGCTCAGGATTCTACTTGGGATAACCCTGGCTATGACCTTGGCCTGCGGCACTGCGGCCAACCCAACTGCTGCCCCACCCGCCGGGGTGACACCTGCTTCAGCCCCGACCGTGGCGGTGGGACCAACCCTAGCACCATCCGTCTTACCTACTACCGCACCGCCAGAAATAGAGCCGGTGTCGGCTCGGGACAACATTATCCTGGTGATAAACCTGGAGCCAACCCTGGTAAACCTTTTCTTTACCGGCAGCGGCCAGATCAGCAACTCGGTCCACAAAGACAACCTGGCGGACTCGCTGACCTGGCAGTCGGGCGACGACCAGCGCATCGTTCCCACCACGGCCATCACCGGCTGGGAGCAACTGGCCCCGGACCGGTGGCGGTTCACCCTGCGGCAAGGGGTCAAGTTCCACAATGGCGAACTGTGGAACGCCCAGGCCGCCCTGCCCAGCCTCTTGTTTCAGGGACAGGCCAGCAATGCCACTAATAGCCAACCCTATACCGGCAACTATACCGCCGAAGTGGTGGACGAATACACGGTAGACATAACTTGCGAGCAAGGCTGTCCCATCTTCCCCAATACCTCCATGTTCCTGGACTTCGTGGCCCCCAATTTCCTGGCTACCGCCACTGAAGACGAGCAGGCCCGGACTACCGCGGGCCTTGGCCCCTACCGGATGGTCGACTGGGACGCCACCTCCATCACCCAGGAGGCCTACGAAGACTATGTGCCGGCCGGCGACCACTACGAGTTCCAGGAGCCCCATATTAAAAACGTCATGTGGCTCTGGCGGGGGGAACCCACCGTCATGGCTGCCATGGTCAAGATCGGCGAGGCCGATTTTGCCTGGGACGCGGGAGTGGACGCCATTGACGCCCTCCCGGCAGATATGGTCCGGTCGGGCGGCACCGCCAAGGTCTGGACCGTGGAAATGAACACGATGTGGAACCCGGAACTGGCCAAGGTTAAGGTACGCCAGGCCATGGCCCACGCCGTCAACTGCCAGGAACTGGTGGACACATTGTATGCCGGCTATCCCACCTGCCGGGGCAATATCACCTTTCCCGGCGTCATCGGTGCCACGGTAGAGAATACCGCTCCCTACACCTACAACCCGGAGCTGTCCCGACAGCTGCTTCAAGAAGCCAACTACGATCCAGACACTACTTTGACCTACATCAGCCGGGCCAGCCGTATCCCTAAACAGACCGAAATCAACGAGGCGATTCAAGGCTACCTGAAAGATGTGGGGATTAACGTAGAGATCAAGACGGTAGACCCCCAGATACGGAATGAATACCGGCAATGCCAGGCTGGAGCGGCAGTGAATGACGTGCTGAAGGCCAGCGGCCGGGTGCCCGGTGAAGACCAGCCCACCTTCGACGACTTCCGTGCGGCTCTGGCATCGGGTCCCACCAGTTGTTCCGCCGCCGACCTGATCGAAAACCAGCCGCCCAGCCCAACCCTGGATTTTGGCCGCCTGCTGGTCAGCGACTTGAACTGCGAGTACCCCTATTCCCCCAACTGCGACCCCAGCCCGGGCGGATTCCAGGAGATGCTGCCCCTGGCTCTGGCCGCCACCGGCGCTGAGCGACAGCAGTTGATGCAGAAAATTCTGGACCGGGTGCATGAAGAGGCCTGGTTCTTCATCGGATTCGACCTGGTCTACTTCTACGCCGTAAACCCCAAACTGGAGTGGACACCACGCTTCGACGGGCGCGTGCGGGTTAGCAGCATGCGGTTCAATCCGTAGCCTGCCCGCGGCACCACAAGAAGCCCCGGGCCGACTCGCCCTGAGGCCTGGTTTTTTCGGGACCGGAACCGCTTTTTGACCTGCGAACGAACCGAGGAGACCGAAGCGAGAGTATGCCAAGCCGGACTGAGGACCGGCAAACCGTGCTGGAAAAAGCCGGCATCTTTGAGAGCTACTACGCGTTGAGCCAGTTCCCCGGCGGATGGACCGGGGAGAGGGTGGGTATAGAACCTGGCGAAATCGCCGACCTGGTGGAGGCGGGCTTGGTCCGGCGAGTCAGGGACGATCACGGCTGGTTGGTGGAGGTATCACTCGGTCGGGAGATCGAGCGCGCCTGCGGCGCTCGGGCGCTTTGGCTCCTGGGCCCCGCCACCGCTCGAGCCGGGATGTGGGACCTGGTGGCTGAACAGCAGCCTGATGTACTGCTGCTGGATGAGTTTGAGAAGATCAATGGAAGTCCCGCCACCTACTGAATCGTCCCGCACACTTAGGTAGACCCCTTCATTTAGACATTTAAGGTGGTTAAGCCTAATTTACCTGGTGAATTTGCACCTTGATGGAGCCTGTGGCCTTGTCGTAGGCGGTATCGAATCCCTTTTGAATGTCCTCCAAAGGGAACGTGTGCGTGAC
>DASTLM010000103.1:0-3065 GCA_035714945.1 Dehalococcoidia bacterium
GCCAACGAGTGCTTGGGGACCAAAGCGAAGGTTCAAGAGAGAGTCAACGGGATTTTCGGTAAGCTGGCCCATCGTGGGGATGAAGTGCGGCGGCGCTGCCGAAGGGTCCTAAAGGTCCGAGCCGAAGCACTAATATTGGCAACTGACACACCCATCTCTCATCCTGGCTATGTAGTTTCCACCTTGGCTTTGGTTTAGTTTCGGGCCGATATGTGGCGATGTCTATGGCAGGCTTGGGCCAGGGGATAGGGAGGGTATTCCGATTTGCTGAAGGCCTCTCACTTCCCGGCCCTGGCGGTTTTGCAAAACAGGGACTTCCGCATCCTGTGGACCAACAGGGCGATCCACGAGGTTTCCCGGCGCATGGAGCTGCTGGTGCTGGGTTACCTGGTTTTGGAATTGACCCACTCTGCCTTCCAGGTGGGCCTGATCGCAGTCTTCCTCAACGCTCCGCGGCCCCTGCTGGCTCTCTATGCGGGCGTCATCGCCGACCGGCTCGACCGACGGCGCATCTTAGTTGCTGTCCACGGTTCCTTCTTCGGCATTGCCACAGTCCTTCTCGTCCTATTTGTCACGGGCACCATCCAACCATGGCACGTCTTTATCGCCATGTTTCTGCAGGGCGCCGGGAAAGTGCTGGATGACCCGTCCCGGCGCACCGCCATTTTTGATCTGGCGGGCCAGGAGCACGTTGCCGGAGCTATGTCCCTGGAGACCATTACCAACAACGGAGGCAAGATCCTGGGGCCCTTGGTGGGCGGCTTCTTGATCGCGGGAACCGGATTTGTTGGCGCCTATGCGGTGCTGACCGCATTAGACTTGGCTGCGCTACTGGTGATCGTACGCCTCAGGCTCCCACGCCAAGAGTCAGCTGGCCGGCCGCAGCCGAGGGTGTGGCACAGCCTGCGGGAAGGGATTGGGCACTCTCTGGCCAACCGGATGGTGTTGGGCGTCCTTTGCATCTCCCTGGTCGTGAATGGTCTGGTCTTCCCAATTCAGTATTTCATTCCGGTGATCGCCAATGATCTCCTAAAGGTTGGGCCCACCCTAGGTGGGCTGCTGGGCGCCGCGGAAGGTATCGGCACGTTGGTTGGGGCCCTGATGATCGGAATGAGGACGGACATTCGCTACCACGGACGGCTCTTCGTTGCTGGCGCTTTGGTGGTGGCACTGGCGGTGACCCTGGTGGCGTGGTCTCCGTGGTTCGTCGTTTCCTTCGCCCTGTTGCTTCTCGGGGGAATAGCTCAGGCTGGCTTCAGCACCATGCAAAGCACCATCCTGTTGTTGGCGTCGTTGCCGGAAATGAGGGGCCGCACCATTGGAGCACTTGGCCTGGTCAACGGCCTGGGTCACCTGGTTGGAGGGTATGAAATCGGGGTAATAGCCAGCGGCTTGGGGATTGGGGTTGCCATCGGCCTGAACGCAGGTGCCGGGCTATTGCTGATCCTGCCCGTGATTATCTTGACTCCCCTGGTGCGGCAGCCAGTAGGCGCCTTCCGTGCCGAAGCGCCAATTTCAAGAAGCCAGAGTAAGTAGGCAAACGGGCTGTGCTGAGCGAGGCATTCCCAAGAAGTGAGTAAATGACCTAGGGCGGCCAGTATCCTTTCGCTTTGCTAAGACCGTCCTTCAGGATAGTAACCTTTGGTGCCAGTTTGAGGAAAAGTTGAAAAAATCATGAAGTTCCCGGAAGCTGGTGGTGTACAAACATCAGCGGAGGGTAAACTTCATGACCACCCAAGATTTTATCACCGAGTTGTTTTGCAAAATAGATGACCACAATGAAGGATGTTCCAAAACATACCCAGGCTTCTCTGTGGCCTGGCGAACTGGTCACCATCGGCATGCTCCGTGCCATTAAGGGTGTGGGCAACCGGGCTTTCTATCGCTGGCTGACCAGGGACTTTCACCCTTTGTTCCCTAACCTGCCCCATCGCACCCGACGAGTTAATAGTTGGGTAGCCCTGGAGGATTGCTCTTCCAGGCCCCCGGCAGATCCGGACGTGCGGATTTCCCGCATCCGGCTCCTCAAGTCACGGGCTTTGCTGAGGGGCGGTAGACGCTATGCGCTACTCGGGGTGGAGGCAATGGATACCTTCCCAGCAGCCGCTGGTAGTCGTCCCACGACATCCGGCCCCTTTGAGAGCGGCGGCACAGCCACTTGTACCAGGTCCGCCGCACTTCCCACCGGAAGCGCACCAGCGCCTCGTAGTTCCCCGTTAGGCCGTAATAGCCGAGGTGGCCCCGTAGCTTCTGGCACAAGGCGTCGTGCTGCACCGCCAGCGGCAGGTGCCGGTAGCGCTGACACCACATCCGCACCCCCTTCACCGACCGCGTGAACCGGCTCTTCGCCGTCCTCCGCTTCACCACCCACCTCCCTTTCCAGGACTTCCCCCAGTAGTGGGTGAATCCCAGAAAGTCGAAGCTCTCCGGCCCAGGTGATGCCTGTGTGCTTCCGGCCGGCCGTTGCTGGGGCCGAGGGAATCGCACCAACCGCGTCTTGTCCGGATGCATCTGCAGGCCGAATTTCCCCAGGCGCTTTGGCAGAACCTCCAATACCCGCCTGGCGTCCCTTTCCTGCTCGAAGAGCAGGACCAGTCGAGTAGCCCGGGGGAACTTCCCCCCCGGGCCCTCACAGAACCGGACGTGAAACTCTCGCCTCATCCGGCTCCTACTTTCCAGCCTCGGGTACGACGCCAAGTTGCCACAGAACAAACAACGATTTGTCCCGTCGCGCGATACGCCCCAGCCAGTGCATCGCCGCACGCTCTCGCCGCCGAAACCGCTTGTACTTCCGTTGCGCCCATGCCGCAAGGGCCCTGTTGAGATGACGTAGAACTTGAACCAGCTTCGACCGGTAAAACCGCCCGTAGTAGTTCAGCCAGCCACGCACCGACGGGTTAATGAGCCGCGCCAAGTCTTCCAAGCGCTGGTTGTTCCGGGTGGACGCCATCCGCCACTCGCGAATGGTGGCCCGGATCTGCTTGGCAGCCTTGTTGCTGATTGCCGGCAGGAAGCTCACGAAGTACTTCCCCCAGCGATTCTTCGCTCGTCGAGGTTGGAAGGTG
>DASTLM010000104.1:0-3512 GCA_035714945.1 Dehalococcoidia bacterium
CTCAGTCTGCCTCCAATTTAACTCCTATTGCTACCTGGTGAAAAGGCCCTATCCTGGCCCTGGTACCCCCTTGCAATTTTGCCGTAGTCTCACACGTCCGCGCAACGCGTTGAATGGCCTCCCCAGCGTCGCCTCGTCAGGCCATTGGCGGATCCGACCGACGTCCGTAGAGAGTACCCGCATTACCCAGCGCCAGAAAGGTGGTGAACGAAATCGAGACGGAAGAGGGACTTGAGCTGATTTTCCTCGGTTAAAATGCGACGTAAGTATCAGGCAGCCTGCTGGTCCCGGCCCAGATCTCACCCAAGCTGGGAACCAATCCATCCAGAAGGCCCCGGCTCAGCAGATCCTCGCGCACAGCGTCGATGGTGCGGCGAAGGCCCGTAGCCAGGGACACCTCCGGGTTCCACTGGAGCAAATCCCGGGCCTTGCTAATGTCGGGACAGCGCCGCTGAGGGTCATCGCCCACCGCCGGACAGGCGAACACTATCTCGCTGCGGGACCCGGTCATCTCGCGGACCAGGTGGGCATACTCCAGGACCGAATGTTCCTCCGGATTACCCAGGTTGACGGCCTGACCGCTGGTGTTCTCCCACTCCATGGCCCGCACCAGGCCCTCGACCAGGTCCGACACGTAACAGAGGGACCGGGTCTGATGGCCGGTTCCGTAGATGGTAATGGGATGGTTCTGCAGAGCCCTGGTCAAAAAGTTGGGCACCATGCGTCCATCAAACGGATCGGAGTTGGGGCCGTAGGTGTTGAATATCCGCACAATGCGACCGTCCAAGCCGCTGGTTTGGGCGTAAGACAGAGTAAAGGCCTCCCCGTACCGTTTGGCCTCGTCGTACATTGAGCGGGGACCGTTGGGGTTTACGTTGCCCCAGTAGCTCTCCGGCTGGGGATGGACCAGCGGGTCGCCATAGATTTCCGAGGTGCTGGCGAAGAGAAACCTGGCTCCGTGGTTAGCTGCCAGTTGGCTTAAACGACGTGTGCCTTCGCTATTGGCACGAAGGGTCTCGATGGGATATTTCCGGTAGCCGATGGGGCTGGCGGGACTAGCCAGATGGTAGACGCGCTCGACGTGATCAAGGGGTGGCAGTTCTTCGATGATATCGTGCTGGATAAACTGGAACCCGGGACGTTCCAGAAGGGAGTCCAGATTGGAAGCACGACCTGTAATGAGATTATCCAGGCAAACCACGTCATTCCCGTCATCAAGTAACCTTCGACAAAGATGGGATCCAATAAATCCAGCTCCCCCTGCCACAAGTATCAGCAAGTTGCTCCTCGCCCGGTTGGTTACCCATGAATTATTATTTGTCGATCGCCCGTAGAAACTTACCCAGAACTTTTGATGTGAGAACCTCTGATGGGTTCAGATACTCCACCGCAACTTCCCGCGGGTATGTTGTCGGAACAATTATTTAGTTGGCGTCGAGGTCAGCGTTGGAAGCAGCCTGCGCCCGCCGCCTCGACCCGGGCGCAATATGCCAACCCGGCTTGCCGGACTCAGACCACCCTCGGTTTTGCCAAGCAGACAGGCTAGATCAATCCCAGGCGTTCACTGACCGAACGAAGTCTCTGGAAGCGCCATAGCGATCCCTCGTGGGTCGTCAAATCCCTCCGATCTCCCAGGCAGCGAAATTGCCAGTAAGCCTGGGCTGCTGTGATCGACTGCTCAAACTCCCGGGGTGCGCCCGCGGGCCAGCGGGCCCGTCGATATTCATCCTCACACTGCCCCACAATATGTACCGGCCAAAATCCATCGGTGAGACTGGCCAGATCGATTTCCCCAGGGCCGATGGCAGCCGACTCCCAATCCACTGGATAAACGGTTCCCCGTTGAAATAGTACGTTGCATGGGAAATATTCGCCATGGATCAAGGTTGGTCGTGCCGTCAACAGGGGAATGACGTATTCCTCAAACCCCTCACACGCGCTAGCGAGCCAGGGAAAACTCTGCTGAAGATGGCCGGCGAACCGCATGGTACGCTGCGCCCATCCAAGATAATACCGGGCAGAGTACGCTCTGAGGAACGGCGCCGGAGCTGCCAAGAGGCGTGCTTCATTTACCGCGTGAAACCTCCCGATCCAGCTGGCAGCCAGGCTCACCGCGGTTCCCTCCGTCCTGGCGTCCCGGGTCCGATGGATTCTGGAACTGCCGGCCAGGTAGTCGAGAATGAGCCACACTTCACCGCTAGCCCGGTTTAAATAGTTACCATAGAACTTGACGGTAGGAGTTCCCAGCGGCCTTAGCACAGAACGGTAGACTTCCCCCTCGTATTCAATCGCATCCCGTTGGCCGCGGGTGCTATGGTTAGGGCTATGGCCATACTTGCAAAAGAGCTGCAGTTGTCTTCCACCAGCAAATCGGCAGGTCACTATCTCAGTGGAGAAGGTAGACATGTAGACATTGGGTAGCCGATCAACGATGGTGACCTGGACGCCATCGCATTGGTTGCTGCTGAACACGGAGCTGAGCCCGTCTGTTAGCGTTTGCAAGTCGGGGAATTGAGTAACCCGGGTATTCATCGTTTCAGCCTCTCCATTCGAGTACCTGGATCGCATTGGACAGCTTGAGCACATACGACCTCAGGTAACGCATGGGCCGCTCCACGTACTCATATGGCAACCGCAAGCTTTCCCAGAAAACAGTCGCGAGCCACCAGAATATCCTCCCGAATTCTGCCAGCCTTCTGATGTCGGCCAGGTCAACCTGGGGCCATTCCTCTCGTATCGCCGCCCAATAGATAAAGGTGTCAACACCCCACAGGTCACACGCTGGAACGCCCCAGCCAGCAAACTCCCAGTCGAACAGAAGGAGCAACCTGCCGTCCGGGCCGGGTCTGACGCGAACGTTATTGCCCTGAAAGTCCCCATGAACCAGGGTGTTCGGCATGCACTGGCAGAATTCTTCCACCTGCACCCAGTGCCCCTCCAGGAAATTGCACTGTGATACGATGGCTTCCAGTACCGCCAGGTCTTCCAACTGCAGCCGGGGATTACCGAAGTTTCTCTGGATGGTTTCGCGCGCATTTTGGAGGTTTCCCAGAGAATAATTGGTGCCCCGGTCGGGCAATTCAGCTGGCGCGGAGATTCGTGCCGCCGACGTATGCATCAGGGCAAGGTGCTGTGCAGCAAGAACGCCACGATCCTCTCCGGAGATGAGAGAGAAATGCCGGTCTTCACCCGCATCTTCTAGAAATTGCCAACTGAGTCCGCTGTCCAGTTCATTTAATGATCCGAAGTACCTCAAAGCAGGAATGGGCAATCGTGGCAGGACCTCCTGGTAGACGGTGCGCTCTATCACCGCGGTTGACGGCGAACAGCGTTTGGCAATGACCGCCGAGCCTCCGGGCCCGATTCCGGCAAGCCGATACACAGCCGACTTCCGCGTCATATGCAGGGTTTCGATCCAGTCGGGCTCAATTCGTTCTGGCCCGAGGGCACTCCAGGCCTGCACCGCCGGGTGTTCGCCTAGATTCGTCCGTACTACTTGCCTGGTCACCGGT
>DASTLM010000105.1:0-13926 GCA_035714945.1 Dehalococcoidia bacterium
CTTTCAGATCGGGAATGGGGTCTGAAATTTCGAATTTGCCGATGCGCATGGATACAGTTTGACAGTCTCAGTGGGTATTTACAAGTACTGGACTGGTCGGGTCAAGATGACTTCAAATCAACAGTCACCCATCGCGGTCAAGCGGCCTTCCCGCCACACGATCGAGCCGTTGCGGACCGTCAAGAAGGTGTCGAGACGCACTTTTCCTTCCACGTTATGTCCCGCCATGTCATGCCACACGAACCGCCCCTCCCTCAAATCGTAAACGGCGGCATCGCCCGCCATCCCCCGGGCCAGGGACCCCAACGTGTCCTGCAACCCCAGCACCCGGGCGGGCCTGACGGTGCTGGCCGCCACCGCATCCTCCAGGGTCAGGCCCAGGGCATGAAACTTGCTGACCAGGTCGTTCATCAAGTATACCGTCCTCCCCGGGGGCGGCAGGTGGATGTCGGTGCTGATGGTATCGGGGTTCATGCCCTGCTTCATCGCAGCCTTCACTACTTCGACATCACAATGGACACCGGCGTGACCTACGTCCATCACCACACCCCGCTTGATGGCTTCGCGCACTTCCGGGCGAATTCTGTTGTTGCGGTCGAGAATCGATTCCGGGTTGCCGTTGAAGGCATGGGTCGAAATATCCCCGGGGCCGAGGAACTCCAGCACTTCAGGCAAGGGTATCGGAGTACCGCTGACGTGGACCATCAGCTTGCCCCCGGCCTGGTCCGCCGCCGCCCGGGCCAGTTTCATCGCGGTATGGGCATCCCAGCGGGCCACCGCGTCATAGTGCATCCTGATCTTGACCCCAAAAAAGAAGCCGGGATTGGTCTTGATCGCATCGACGGTACGGTCAACATCGATAATCCGCAGGTCATGCAGGCCGCCGCCGAGGACCCGGTTCGCGGCCAGGCCCACCGATCCGATGTGGATGAATGCCAGGAGCCTGGTCTGGTGCGCCGGGAAGACATAGTCTCTCATGGCGCCATAGTTCAAGCACCCGGAACTTCCGGCATCGACGCCAGTAGTTACCCCGGCAGACAGGCAATTGCGATCGGCGGGGACCGCGCTGCCGGTACCTCCGTGATAAAAGTGCCCGTGCAGGTCGATCAGGCCCGGAGTAACCAGCTTGCCGGCAACGTCCACCACTTGCTGCGCCGACAAAGGATCGATGCGTTCCGCCACCGCCGCAATTTTCCCGTCCTGAAAGGCGATGTCCCGGCGGTCGTTGATCCCTTGACCGGGGTCCAGGAGGGTGCCCCCCTTGAGCAACAAATCATACAACAGCGGTGCGCTGGCCATCTCTCCCCCAAATTCGTATGCGTTATTTGACGCACCGGGCTTATTCCAACCGGTACGGCATCAATATTGCCAACCTGCTGGCGACGGTCTCATCCAGGGCCTTACCGGAAGGTTCATTCGTCGGAGTAATCGTCGTCTTCGTCATCTTCGGCGTATTCCAGGCGACGCAACCTGGGGTAGACCAGTTCCTTGGGGCGGCGCAGATCGGCATCGGATATTTCCGGCGATTCGGCCAGAGGCTTGGCCTCCCATTTCTCCACCGACTCTCGGATCAACCGCCGCACAATTTGAGGCGAACGGCCTTCCAACCGCCCCAACTGATAGGCCAGAGTTACCGCCAACTGGGTGCTGGTAATCTGGTCAAAGGCTTCGGCATCCCTCAGGTCTTCGGGCATGCAGCCGGATTGATCTATAAAGTCATCCAGCACCTGACCAATAATGTCGGGCATTCCGCCCAGTTCAATTGCGGTCATGTACTCGGTCAACTTATCGGTAAGGTCAACCACCCCCTGCTCGGGCAGTACCAATTCGGGGAATTCTTCATTTAGGGTTTGGGGGTTGTCATCGACCATTTGCAACTAACTCCTTCACCTGCTCCCAAGTGGACACCATTTAACTTTCCCATTCTTATTCTAGCATGTCCGGGCCTTACTCAATAAAATTGGTGCGACCAGGGTCGGTTGATTCTTCCACTGAAAGACCCGTTTGAAAGACCCGTTTGAAAGACCCGTTTACGGCAGCGGCGGTTCGGCGGTTCCTTGAAGCCCCCGCTTGGCCCATGCTATGATGGCCTCAGGCATCTCATCCCTGGTTTTCAATCCATTACTCCTTCCATTACTCGTTCTGGTATTAATCAAAAATATTAATCAAAAATAAGGAGCGTTGCATCGGTGTCATCCTCCCCAGCCAGGCAAATTGACATCGTCCAGGAACTTGTCGGTCAGGAACTTGTCGGTCAGGAACTTGTGGATATTGAAGCATCCGAAGCCTGGCTCAATATCGTGATGCAACAGGCCATGAGCGTAGCCCTGGCTGATGATCAGGCCGGACAGGTGAGCCTCCTGTTGACCGACGACGCCACGGTGCGGGACCTGAACTGTAAATACCGGGGGCTGGACGAAGTAACCGACGTGCTCTCCTTCTCTGCCGAATTTCCGGGACACTGGGAAGGGCCAGAGAAGCCTGAGGACCCCCATCAGTTTGACGGCAAAGCCGCCGAACATTTCCCCTTCGTACTGCCGCCCAATCAGGTGCCACCCCTGGGCGAGGTTGTCGTTTCCTATCCGCAAGCCCAGAGGCAGGCAGTTGAAAAGGGCCATGAACTGAAGTTGGAACTGGCGTTGCTCATCGTTCATGGCGTGCTCCACCTGGTGGGCCATGATCACCTGGAAGCCCACGACACTGGGCTGATGCGGGCCAGGGAGCGCCTGGCCCTTCAGTCCATTTTCCAGCCTGGCGTGGAGAGCAGCCCATGACGTCCCAGGTCTATTACCGAAAGTGGCGGCCAAGCAGCTTCAGTGACCTGGCGGGACAGGAACACGTCGCCACCACCCTGCGGCATTCCATCCAGCAAGGTCGGGTCTCCCATTCCTACCTGTTCTGCGGCCCTCGCGGCACCGGCAAGACCACCACGGCCCGGATTCTGGCCAAAGCAGTCAACTGTCATGACCCTCAGGAAGGCGACCCCTGCAACGCCTGTGCCATGTGCACCTCGGTCAATGAGGGCCGTTTTATGGACATCATTGAACTCGACGCGGCCAGCAATCGGGGAATCGACGAGATTCGGGACATTCGCGACAAGGTCAACTTCGCGCCAACGCAAGGCAAGCGTAAGGTCTACATCATCGACGAGGCCCACATGCTCACCGACCAGGCCTCCAATGCTTTCTTGAAAACCCTGGAGGAGCCGCCCAGTCACGTCATATTCATTCTTTGCACCACCGAAGCCAGCCGGATTCTGCCGACCATCATTTCGCGCTGCCAGCGGCATGACTTTCGGCGTCTGCCCACCGAGATAATCTACCACCGCCTCAGCCGGATAACCGAGGGCGAGGGCGTTACCGTGGCGCCGGAAGCAATACGATTGGTGGCCCGCTACGCCGCCGGCAGCCTGCGGGACGCCGAAAATCTGCTGGAGCAGCTGGTATTGTCCTACGGCGAAGGCGTCGGTCTACATCAGGTGGAGGAGTTGCTGGGTCTGGGACACGGCGACCGCTGGCTGGAACTGGTCAAGGGTCTGCTGATGGGCAACACCTCAGCCTGTTTGGCCGCGGTCAACCAGGCGGCCTGGGATGGCACCGATATGCGCCAGTTACACCGTCAGACCTTGGAACTGCTGCGGGCCGCCCTGCTGCTGGAGTGGGGCTCGGGTGAAGGCTTGGATCTGCCCGATCATGCGATCAGTCACCTCCGTGAACTGGTCAATCAGCTACCGTCGTGGCGGATCGTAAAGGCCCTCAAAATATGGGGCGAGCTAAATATGCGCTACGATGCACCATCGACGCTGCCGCTGGAACTGGCGGTGGTGGAAATCTGCAATGAGGACGTGGCCCAGCCAGTAACTCAGTCAACCGCCGCGGAACCCGCGCCCCGGATTGCCCGCCCCGGCAGCCGGCCCTCGGGGACTGCTCAACGCGACCATCGGCCAGCGCCAGATCCTCTACCAACCCGAGCATCCAGGCCTTCCCAGCAGATCCCGACAACCCCGCAAGATCCACCGGCGGTTACCACCGACGCCGCTGACATCCCTCCGCCCGTACCTGAAGCGCCGCCGGTGACTTCAGATACTGCCCCGAACCAACCGGCTGGGAGCCTGCCGACCGCCGACCTTCCCGCCGACGGAGACCTTCGGACACGCTGGATGGCTACCGTCAAGGCGCTGAATCGGTACAAGGGCAAGAAGTACAACCTGGGCGCTTTGCTCCGAGACTGCAAGTCCGAATCCATAGTTTTTGAGGGTGAGACCATGATTCTGAGTTTCAGCCATCGCACCAACATGGAGCGAATGCAGGAGGAGATGGAAGACCCCAACGGTCGCCGCATGGTCGCCGAGGCGGTGGAGAAATTCTTTGGCACGGCCTATACTTTTAAGTTAGTCCTCTTGAACCAACCGGGCGACAGCGGCTCGACCCGCTCCGCCCAGCAAAGTCCGCTGGTGCGCGCCGCGATGGGGATGGGAGCCAGGATAATACAGGAGCAGTCAGAATGAACAAAAATATGAACAAAAATATGATTCGCCAGGCCCAGAAACTACAGGCCCAGTTGCAAAAGGTGCAGGCGGAGTTGGAAACACTGACCGTTGAAGGGTCCTCTGGAGGCGGCGTGGTCAAAGTAGTGATGACCGGCAAACAGAGCGTCGAATCGGTGGCCATCGAACCCGAAGCCGCCGAAGATCTGGAACTACTCCAGGACCTGGTCGCCGCCGCGGTCAATGACGCCTTCAACAAGACCCAGGAATTGGCCTCCCAGAAGATGAGTTCGGTAACCGGAGGTATGAACCTACCCGGATTGGGATTTTAGGGGCCAACTGGGGATGGTGACAGTCAAAAACATTTTCTCTACCCGTTGGACCGAGACCGCAGGGAGAACCCGATGACCTCCCAACATCTGCCCTCGGCGGCGCCGTCGCTGGCCCGCCTGATTCGGGAACTGAACAAGCTGCCGGGGGTCGGCCCCAAGAGCGCCCAACGCCTGGCCTACTACATCATACGTTTGCCCAATGAAGAGGCCTTCGACCTGGCCGAGGCCATCAGCTCGGTGAAGCACAATATCGTATTTTGCCAGGAGTGCCAGAACCTGACCGACGCCGACCCCTGCACCCTCTGCGCCAACCCGCAACGCAACCGGGAGCAGATCTGCGTGGTGGAGGACCCTCTCGACGTGCTGGCCCTGGAACGGACCCACTGCTATCACGGGCGATACCATGTATTGCACGGGGTAATCTCGCCGTTGAACGGCATCGGCCCGGAGCAGCTCAAGCTGAAGGAGCTTTTCCCCCGTCTGGCCAACAATGACGTCCAGGAACTGGTCATCGCCACCAACCCAACGTTGGAGGGCGAGGCCACCGCCATGTACATCTCCCGCCACCTGCAAGGGGCCAATATCAAAGTAACCCACCTGGCCCGGGGACTTCCCGTGGGCGGGTCGCTGGAATATTCCGACGAACTGACGCTGAGCCGCGCGTTTCAGGGCCGCCAGGAAGTGTAGGCAGGTAGTATACCATGCCCCCTCCCAGGACTTACCGGGCCGAGGGCCTGGTGCTGAAGAATATCCCCTTTGGCGAAGCCGACCTGTTGGTGACCCTGTACTCGAGAGAGTCTGGCAAACTGCGGGCGGTGGCCAGGGGTGCACGACGCTCCAACAGCAGAATGGTCGGCCACTTTGAGCCGCTGACCGTCGCCAGATTATCCTTGGCCCGAGGCCGCAGCCTGGATATCGTCAACCAGGTGGAAGTTACTGAGAATTTTTCGTCGCTGAAAAGCGATTTGACTACGCTGGCCCGGGGTTTGTACGTGGCCGAACTGGTGGACGGCTTCGGCTCGGAGGCCAGCTCCAACCGGCAACTATACGACCTGGCCATCGAAACGCTGGGATCAATCCGACAACACCCCGCCCGGGAGTTGGTTCTGCGACGCTTCGAACTGCATCTGATGCGGGCTGCCGGCTTCATGCCCGAGTTATTCCACTGCGTCGAATGCCGAAAGCCGCTGGAGCCCGAACAACACCGCTTCAGCCCGGATGCCGGCGGTACGCTCTGCCTGGACTGCACCCCATCTGGCGTCCAGATTCGGACCCTGTCCCTGCGCGCGTTGAAAGTATTGCGAATGCTGCACCGCAGTGGACTCGCTGATCTTCCCCAACTATCGCCCCACGAGCCTCTCGAGCAAGAGGTCAAATCCATCCTCGGCACCGCCATCGGCTACTGGATGGATAAAGAAATTCGCACCAACTCGTTCCTCAATCACCTTGAGCACTGGCCCAGGGCTGAAGTATCCTCCTAACCAGTCTCCGGGGCGGCAATTTCCAACACCGTCCAATACCAGACTCGGTTAACTGGCCCGGCGGCATTCTTTTTACCCGAACACCTGAATCCAGCCCAGATATTTCGAGCCATTTTCCGCGCCCTGTCCGGCCCGGCGCCGCGCTGAGATGGCGAGTCCAGATACAACTTTTCCGTCGTGTACCCGGCGGAACTTATCTCTGAGCAATTAGAGGACGATATTTGTTTGGCAAGATACTGATAGCCAATCGTGGCGAAATCGCCTGCCGCATCATAAAAACCTGCCAGAAACTCAACATCAAAACCGTGGCGGTTTATTCGGAAGCGGACCAGAAGGGACGCCACGTCAAAATGGCTGACGAAGCCTATTTGCTGGGCGGTGCCTCACCCCAGGAAAGCTACCTCAACCTGGATAAAATACTGGAGGCCGCCAGGACCAGCGGCGCGGAAGCCATCCACCCCGGCTACGGGTTCCTCTCCGAAAACCCGGCCTTTGCCGCGGGATGCCAGGAGGCGGGCGTCAAGTTCATCGGGCCCAACCCGGATGTCATGGAAAAGATGGGCGACAAACTCCGCGCCCGAAAACTGGCCCGCCAGGCCGGACTCCCGGTGTTACCCGGCACCGACGACGCCGTTGAGGACATCCACGCCGTTGACCGCGCCTGGGAATTAGGATTCCCCCTGATGGTCAAAGCCTCTGAAGGTGGCGGCGGCATCGGAATCCACATCATTGAGACCATGGACCAACTGCTGCCTCTGGTAGAACGCACCCGCAAAGTATCGGCCAACGCCTTTGGCAGTTCCAGGCTCTTTTTTGAACGCTACCTCCAGGGCGCCTCCCACATCGAAGTGCAGTTGATCGGCGACCAGCAGGGCAATCTGGTACATCTCTACGAGCGGGATTGCTCGATGCAACGTCGCAACCAGAAATTAATTGAGGAAACGCCGGCGGTCAAGCTAAGCCCTCAGCTACGTCAAAAACTTTGCGATCTCGCCCTGAAGCTGGCCCGGCACATTGACTTCACCAACGCCGGGACGGTCGAGTTCCTGGTATCAACCCAGGGGCAGATCTATTTCCTGGAAATGAACCCCCGCCTCCAGGTCGAGCACGGCGTTACCGAGATGGTAACTGGTCTCGACCTGGTGGAACTGCAGATCCGGGTAGCCTGCGGGGAATCCCTGCCCATTACCCAGGAGGAAGTCAAAGTGACCGGACACGCCATCCAGGCCCGCGTCTATCCTGAGGACCCCGGCACTTTCATGCCCGACATCGGCAGCATCACCGGGCTACACCTGCCCGCCTGCCGGAACGTGCGGGTGGACACCGCCCTTTGCAAAGGCTATGAAGTTACGCTACACTATGAGCCGCTGCTGGCCAAGGTGATGGCTTGGGGCAAGACCAGGGATGACGCCGTCAAACGGCTGCACAAGGCCCTGCTGGCCTTCCGGTTGGACGGCGTCAAATCGAACATTCCGCTCCTGCGCGACATTCTCACCGACAAAGGGTTCGTCGCGGCCACCCACCACACTGGCTCACTAGCGGCTCTGGCTGCAGCGCGGACGCAGCGCCAGAACTACCCAGGAGTCAACAGCCGAATGAACGGCAATGGTCACGAAAAGGCAAACCGGGAGATAGCAGCGGCCATCGGAGTGGCTATAGCGTTGGCAATGCAGGGGTCCAAGGCCCAAAGCTCAGTACCCCCGGAAACCGCCCCCTGGCGGGTCATCGCCCGTAGAGAACAGATCCTCTCCCGCACCCTGGGGAGCCGAGGTTGGCGTTAACCACACTACGGGTTAGAGTCGGCGAAAATTGGTATAACGTTGAGGTGGGAGACCTCACTCAGTCCCCAGTGGCGGTCACCGTCGATGGGGAGACCTTCCTGGTGGAGATTGACGGCCAGCCCCCACCGGCGCAACGCCCGCCCCGCCGGGGCCGCCCCGGAGGCAATACTCCCCAGCCCAACAGCGCAACTACATCGGCTGCCTCTTCCGATAAGATACTCCGCTCCCCCATGCCCGGCCGGGTAATGTCGATTCTAGTGCGGCCCGGCGACCCGGTCTCCTCCGGCGACGAAGTTTGCGTGGTGGAAGCCATGAAGATGGAGCAGAGCATTCGCGCTCCCAGAGACGGCGTGATCAAAGCAGTTCACGTCCAACCGATGGAATCAGTAAACGCCAATGATCCTCTGGTGGAGTTGGAGTAGGTAGAGGAGGAAGCAGCATAATGCCCCAGGAATTCATCCACGTCAAGGGCGCCCGCGAGCATAACCTCAAGAATGTTGAGGTAATCATCCCCCGCGAGAAACTGGTGGTGATCACTGGCGTCTCCGGTTCGGGCAAAAGCTCGCTGGCCTTTGACACCATCTACGCCGAGGGGCAACGGCGTTATGTCGAGTCGCTGTCAGCCTATGCCCGCCAGTTCCTGGGACGCATGGACAAACCCGATGTGGACTACATTGAGGGACTTTCTCCAGCCATTTCCATCGACCAGAAAGGCGTGTCCCACAACCCTCGCTCCACCGTGGGCACCGTTACCGAAATATATGACTACCTGCGGCTGCTGTTTGCCCGGGTGGGCCACCCCCACTGTCCCGGGTGCGGCCGTCCGGTAGAACGCCAGACGGTACAGCAAATCGTCGATGCCATCCTGGCTCTGCCCGAGGAAAGCCGTATCACGCTGCTGGCGCCCAAAGTCCGGCGCAAAAAGGGCGAGCACAAGGACGTGTTCGAGGCAGCGCGCAAGGCCGGGTTTGTCCGCGTCAGGGTCAATGGCGAAATCCACCAGTTGGATGAAATCGACGATCTGGCCCTGAACAAGCAGAAATGGCACTACATAGAACTGGTCATCGACCGCCTGATAATCCGCCAGGAGACCGAGCACAGCCGCGTGGCCGAGTCGGTGGAGACCGCGCTGCGGGAAGGCGATGGCGTGGTGCAGGTACTGAAACAACCCCACGGGGCCGGAGAAAATGAAGCAGAGTTGGTTTTCTCCGAGCAATTCGCCTGCGTCCGCTGCGGGATCAGCCTCCCTGAGATTGAGCCGCGCACCTTCAGCTTCAACAGCCCTCACGGGGCCTGCCCGGCCTGCACCGGCCTGGGCTACAAGTTGGAAGTCGACCCGGAGTTGGTGATACCCGACAAAGCTCTGTCTTTGTCCGACGGAGCGGTGGCGCCCTGGATGCGCGCCGGATCCGCCAGTGGCTGGTACCTGAGCATGATGGAGTCGGTGGCCAAAGCCAGTGGGTTTTCCGCCAAAACGCCGGTGAAAGACCTTCCTGAAGCCCAAATCAACCTGATTCTTAACGGCAACAACAACCACAGTGTCACCATGCGCCACCGCACCAGGCGCGGCCAGAACTACAGTTGGGACACTAACTTTGAGGGGGTAATCCCCAACCTCCAGCGTCGCTACCAGAACACCGACTCCGACTACGTCCGTCACGAAATTGAACGGTACATGTCGGCCCGCCCTTGCCAGTCGTGCCAGGGAAAGCGTCTCCGGCCCGAGGCTCTGGGAGTCAAAGTCTGCGGCCAGAACATCATCGAAGTCACATCGTTGAACATCGGACAGGGATTGGAGTGGGTCCGGCGTATCGACCCGGACGTGCCCTGGAAAGGTCGTCGGGAGACCCTATCGGCTCGAGACAAGGCCATTGCCCATCAGATATTCAAAGAGATTGAAGGCCGGCTGCGCTTCCTGGAGGGCATCGGCCTGGACTACATCACCCTGGACCGCACCGCCCGCACGCTATCGGGAGGTGAGGCCCAACGAGTGCGTCTGGCTACCCAGATTGGCTCCGGGCTGACCGGAGTGCTTTACGTCTGTGACGAGCCGACGGTGGGACTACACCCCCACGATGACCATCGTCTAATAGGCACCCTGACCCGGTTGCGGGACATGGGCAATACGGTGATCGTCGTGGAGCATGACGAGGCCATGATGCGGGCCGCCGACTACGTGGTGGACATGGGACCAGGAGCAGGCGAACACGGCGGCCAGGTGGTGGCCACCGGCACCATTGACCAGATAATGGGTAATCCGGCCTCGCTAACCGGACGGTATCTCAGCGGCCAGAAGCAAATACCCCGGCCCAAGATCCGGCGCAACGGTAACGGCAACCTGATTACCGTCACTGGAGCCAGGGAAAATAACCTGAAGGGCGTTGACGTATCCATACCCCTGGGCCGCCTAATCTGCGTGACCGGCGTTTCCGGTTCCGGCAAGAGCACGCTGGTCTACGACATCCTCTACAAGAAACTGGCCCAGGTGCTCAACAATTCTCGTGAGCGTCCCGGCGACCACGACCAGGTGATGGGCATTGAAAACATCGACAAAGTGGTCAACATCGACCAGTCACCCATCGGACGCACTCCCCGCAGCAACCCGGCCACCTATACCGGAGCGTTTACCCCCATTCGGGAGTTGTTCGCCAGCCTGCCCGAGGCCAGAGTGCGCGGCTATAAACCGGGGCGTTTCTCCTTCAACGTAAGGGGTGGCCGGTGCGAGGCCTGCCAGGGTGAGGGCTACATTCAAATTGAGATGCAATTCTTGCCCGATGTCACCGTTCCCTGTGAGGTCTGTCTGGGCCGCCGCTACAACCGGGAAGCCATCGAAGTGACCCTGCACGGCCAGAGCATCGCTGATGTGTTGGAGATGACCGTCGAGCAAGCCCTGGAGTTTTTCTGGAATTTCCCGCGTATTCGACCCAAGCTGGAGACCTTGCGCGACGTGGGCCTGGGCTACATACGGCTGGGCCAGCCCGCCACCACCCTGTCCGGCGGCGAGGCCCAGCGGGTCAAACTGTCCACCGAGCTATCTCGCCGGGCCACTGGCAAAACCCTTTACCTGTTGGACGAGCCGACCACCGGACTGTCCTTCGAAGACTGCGCGGCCCTGCTCCGGGTATTGCACCGACTGGTGGACCACGGCAACACGGTGCTGCTCATCGAGCACAACCTGGACCTGATCAAAAACGCCGACTGGATTATTGACCTGGGGCCCGGCGCCGGCGACCGGGGCGGGGAGATCATTGCCTGCGGCACTCCCGAAGAACTGGCTCGGGTGAGGGATTCCCACACCGGTTACTACATCGATAAGGTCCTGTCCGACAGCCGCCAACCGCTGGCCGAGGCAATGGCCGCCGCGGGCAATTAGCAGTTCCGAAGGTACCAATATTACATTATATGGTCCAGATTCAGTCAGATTTGATTCCGATCTGAACTATTTCCTTTGAGCTTCCGCCGATTCGTACCAATAACGCCACAGGCCGCGTTTCCCTGATTTCTGTGCCGGCTCCGGGGGTTTGATACAATAGAGTTTGTCCCCAATAATAGGTTGTGAGGGTAATTATGCCGCTCCATTTTGATGGCGAAATAAAGATCACCAAGATCAACATGGGCCCCTTCAACAACAACGGGTATATTGTTGTTTGTCCGGAGACCAACGAGGGAATAATTATCGACACCCCGGCGGAACCAGAAAAATTGCTCAACGAAATCGGCAGCGTTAAAATCAAGGCCATCCTGATCACCCACGGTCACCAGGACCACCTCCTGGGCTTTGCTGAGATCAGGAGCAAAGTGGGAGCAGTCGTCGGCGCCGGGGTGAACGACATTGGTCTGTTGCCAACGCCTCCGGAATTTGGCCTGAGCGACGGAGCCGTTATCCAATTTGGCCAGCGCAGCATTCAGGCGCTATCCACCCCAGGACACACCCCTGGCTCAACCTGTTTCCTGGTGGGCCACCACCTCTTTTCCGGCGACACTCTTTTTCCCGGCGGGCCGGGCAAGTCGCGCAGTCCGGAGGCCTTTCGCCAGGAAATCGACAGCATCACCAGAAAACTGCTGGTGTTGCCCGATGAGACCGCAGTATATCCCGGACACGGCGACGACACCACCATCGGCATTGCCCGGTCCGAGTACCAGGCCTTTGCGTCGCGTCCTCACCCCAGCGGCCTCCACGGAGATGTGTCCTGGCTAGAAAGTTGATGCCTATTGGTGACATTCAGGCTCGCGTAATTGCCCCAGCGTCTCCGAGGAAGCCGATGGCTTACCTCTTCCTGATCCGGTATTGAGGTTGTATGTTCCAACGCACCGTCCTGGATAACCAGCTCCGTATTCTGACCGCAACCATGCCCCACACACCTTCGGTGTCCATGATGATTTGCGTTGGCGCTGGCTCTCGATACGAGCCCAAAGACCTGGCGGGACTATCGCATTTCCTGGAGCACCTGCCCTTCAAGGGCACCAGAAGCTGGCCGACCGCCCGGGCAGTTAGTGAGGCCATCGAAGGCGTTGGCGGCGTGATGAATGCCAGCACCGACCGGGAAATGACCATCTTCTGGTGCAAGGTGGCCCGTCTGCACTACCGCCAGGCTTTCTCGGTCCTGCTGGACATGCTGCTCAACCCGCTCCTGGATCCCACCGAGATGGAGAAGGAGCGTGAGGTCATTCAAGAAGAGTTGCGCATGACCAATGACTACCCCACCCAGTTGGTGGATTTGCTGATTGACGACACCATGTGGCCCGACCAGGCCATGGGCCGCGACGTTGGCGGCACCCCGGATACGGTAAACCAGATATCGGTGGACGACGTTCGAAAGTACATGGAGCGCCAGTACAACCCGGCCAACACCGTGGTGGCGGTCTCGGGAAACATATCTGAGGAAGAAGTAATTGAGCTGGTGGGCGACGCTACCCGTGATTGGAAACCCCAGGAAGCCCTGAACTGGGAGCCGGTGATCAGCGGGCAGAAGGAGCAGATGGTACGTATTGAGCACCGCCGCACCGACCAATCCCATGTCTGTCTGGGACTGCCGGGCCTGTCCCTCTCCGACCCGGACCGCTACGCCTTTTCCCTGCTCAATGGGCTGTTGGGCGACGGCATGAGCAGCCGGTTGTTCCTGAACCTGCGGGAACGCCAGGGTCTGGCTTACGACGTATCCAGCGCCATCAACAATTTCCGTGACTGCGGCTCCCTGGTGGTCTACTGTGGGGTGGAACCCAAGAAGACCCGCGAAGCAGTGCAGGCCATTGTCGGCGAACTGCACGGAATGCACCTTGAGGTCCCCCTCCAGGAATTGAACAAGGCCAAAGAGTACGCCAAGGGGCGGTTGTTGCTGCGTATGGAAGATAGCCGCTCGGTGGCGGCCTGGCTGGGCACTCAGGAATTGCTGCTGGGTAAAATTGAAACCGTCGATGAAGTGGTCCAACAAATCGACGAGATTACCGCCGCTGACGTCGCCCGGGTCGCGCAACGGGTGCTGGAGGAGGACCAGATGAGGCTGGCGATAGTCGGCCCACATCGCGGCGACAAGTTACTCCGCAAGCTCCTGCGATTTTAACCCTGGACCAATAGCCCCCAGAGGCCCCTTGGTCCCCATTGTTAGCCTGCTGGTGGTTCCTAACAGGTTGATGAAAAACCCTTTTGACCATCCCCCTACCCCCTCCCTGGTCAGGAAGGGGGTGGAAATTGTATCTGGGGGACACCCCCAGACCCCTGCCAAAGGGGCTTCACCCCTCTGGACTCCCCTTTTTAGCACCCTGCTAATCGGCATTGATGTCAAACTCGGCCTGTACCGGGTTGGACAATACACCGATGCCCGGTATCTCCACCTCCACCACATCTC
>DASTLM010000106.1:0-2587 GCA_035714945.1 Dehalococcoidia bacterium
CCTCAAGGCCCAGGCCCTGAGCATCATGGTCAAACCGTACATCGAGGCAGCCAGGGTCGCCGGCGGTAGCCGGCGCCACATCATATTCGTGCACATTGTCCCTAACCTGCTCCCCCTGTCACTGCTGTATATGATGTTCACCGTCACTGCCGCCATATTCTCCGAGGCGGTGCTGTCCTACTTCGGCATTTTGAACGTCCGAATGAGCTGGGGAATCATGATTCACACTGCCTCGTCCAGTGGCTATCTGCTGGGAGGAACGAAGTTCTGGTGGCTGATTTTGCCGGCCGGCGGCGCGATCACCCTGCTGTGCAGCGCCTTTTACCTGGTGGGCCGGGCCCTGGACGAAGTGGTCAATCCCAGATTACGGCGCCAGTATGGACGCTAGTGTTGATCTGGCGCCATGCCGGCTCCTCCGCCCGGCACTGGTAGTCGAAGATCTGACCCTGCGCTACCTGACCCGCCGGGGCGAGGTCAAAGCGGTGGACGGGGTCAGCTTCACTCTGGCGCCGGGGCAGGCGCTGGGTCTGGTCGGAGAGTCGGGCTGTGGCAAGACATCGGTGGCAATGTCCCTGATGAAGTTGCTGCCCGACAATGCTCGACTCATTCGGGGTCGGGTGTTACTGGGCGAACACGACCTGCTGACAATGACTGAAGGGGAATTGCGCCGCTTTCGTTGGAGGCGCATCAGCATGGTCTTTCAGGCCGCCATGAATTCCCTGGACCCGGTTTACCGGGTCGGTGAGCAGATTGTTGAGGCCATTGAGAATCATAATTGCGAAGACTCTCGCCAGCAAGCCAGAAGCCGGGTGTCCCGTCTCTTTGGGCTGGTCGGACTGGAGCCCCAGATGGTGGACCGCTATCCCCACGAGCTGAGCGGTGGAATGCGGCAAAGAGTTGCAATCGCCATGGCCCTGGCCTGTGAACCCGATGTGATTATTGCCGACGAGATTACCACGGCCCTGGATGTTATTGTTCAGGACCGAATTTTGCGGGAGCTCCGGCTGATTCAAAACGACCTGCAGATGAGCATGGTCTACATCACCCACGACATGGCGGTGGTGGCCGAGGTTACGGACCGCCTTGGAGTAATGTACGCGGGTAAACTGGTGGAAATGGGAGATACCTCCGAGGTCTTTGGCCAGCCGCTGCATCCATATACTGAGGCGTTGCTGCGGTCCTTTCCCAGCATCCGGGGCGAAAAACTGCCCCTGATCGGCCTTCCTGGCGAGCCGCCAGACTTGATTCAAACGCCGCCGGGCTGCCGGTTTCACCCCCGTTGTCCTTCGGCGACTGAGATCTGCCGACAGAAAGTGCCGCCAAAGGTCCAAATAGGCACCCATTGGGCTGATTGCTGGCATCCCCTGGCGGTGACGGCCACTGGGGGCCGGGTTCCGGGTGACCAGATCCATGGCGCCAACTAGCTGGTTTACTTCATGCCAGGGCCAGAGAGCAACCAGGTCACCAGCAGGCCCTTGATTCGGGCGGAAAGCCTCACCAAGCTGTTTCCTATTTCCCGGGGCAGGTTCAAGAGGGCCACCAGCCTGGTCCACGCGGTTGATGGAGTATCCTTCGACTTGCCACGGGGCCAGAGCCTGGGCCTGGTCGGAGAATCGGGCTGCGGCAAGACCACCATCGGCAAACTGCTGGTAAAGCTGCTGGAGCCCACCAGCGGCCGGATATTGTTTGCCAGCCCTCCGGCCAAATCGGGGGATGCCGGCGGCGAGTCCGTCGATATCGCCCGGATCAAAGGGGCGACGGTCAGGAATTTCCGTCGACACGCTCAGATGATCTTCCAGGACCCCTACGAATCGATGAACCCGAGAAGGGTGGTTCTCGACACGGTGGCTGAGCCGTTGCAGGTGCAAGGCATCGGAGCCTCACACGAGCGCCTGGACCTGGTCAGCGGCCTTCTGGACCGGGTGGGTCTGACGCCCGCCGCTAATTTTCTGTTTCGACACCCTCATGAACTCTCCGGGGGGCAGCGGCAGCGGGTTGCAATTGCCCGGGCCCTGGTAGTCGGTCCTTCGTATGTGGTGGCTGACGAGCCGACTTCGATGCTGGATGTGTCAATACGGGCCGGAATAATGAACCTGATGCTGGAACTGGCCCAGACTCAAGGCGTCACCTATCTTCTGGTGACCCATGACCTGGCAGTGGCCCGATACATGTGTCAGCGCATTGCCGTCATGTACCGGGGCAAGATCGTCGAAGTTGGCGCAACTGAAGAGTTACTCCAGGACCCACTGCACCCTTATACCAGGGCTTTGTTGTCTGCGGTCCCGGTGCCGATACCGGGCTTTCGACGCCAGGAGGTGAATATCAAAGGTGATGCGTCGGCGGCGATCGATCCTCCCGAACGGTGCCGGTTCTACGATAGATGCCCGCTGGCCTCCGTTATTTGTCTGAACAGTCCGCATCCCACTCTGGCGGAAAAGGGGCCGGGGCACCAGGTCGCGTGCCATCTGGTTTGAGCAGTTCACTCAAGCCTGGTTGGCCAGGTGGTCTGGTCGGTGGGAAACGGCTCAGGGGCGGGTCTTGACCCGCCCCTGAGCCGTACTGATACTGGAGGGTCATAGCCTAGTCC
>DASTLM010000107.1:0-7261 GCA_035714945.1 Dehalococcoidia bacterium
CACCGAGTTTCAGCCCATCGCGGCGGTGGCCTCGGTTTTTGGCAAACTAATGACGGTGCACAACATTCAGCCGACGGTCTGCACGGTGGCCCATCTCCACGTCTGCGCCGCCTACGACAACATCTCCTATGCCCAGGAGTACAATATCGAGCCCCACTCCATCCGCGACGAATGGCCGGTCCTGAAAAACCCCTTGCAGGTCAAAGGCGGCTATCTGGATGTACCCGATGGCCCGGGCCTGGGCATCGAGCTGGACGATGATGTGGTCAACCGGTTGGCCCAGCGATGACCGGGCGGGCAGGACCGGTCCGTATTTGCTCGCTTCAGCCCGGGGCCACCGAAATTGTGTACGCCCTGGGGTTACAAGACCAATTGTTTGGCGTTACCTCCCGGTGCGACTACCCGGCCGATGCTTTGAACCGCCCGGTGATCGTGCACAGCGTCTTCGATGGCAAGCATCCCACCAGCGGTGAGATCAACCGGACGATCGCTGAGTTATTCGGCAAGGGCCAGAAAATATGCGAGATTGATCCGGAAGTTTTGGCGGCAGCGGCGCCGGACCTGCTCCTGACCCAGGCTATCTGCGAGGTTTGAGCCATTTCGGCTCGGCAGGTGGCCGAGCTAAGCACCGTGCTTAACAAGTCGGCTGAAGTCCTTTCGCTAACGCCCAACTATCTCAGCGATGTGCTGGAGGACATCCGGAGGGTAGGCCGGGCCGCCGGCGCCCAGCAGCGTGCCGTCTCATTGGCTGCCGAATTGCAGGACCGTATCGGTGCGGTGGCCGGCCGGGCCAGCGCCGCGGCCCATCAACCGCGAGTATTGCAACTGGAGTGGGCCGACCCGCTGCTTTGCGGCGGGCACTGGGTGGTGGAGATGGTCGAACTGGCCGGCGGGGTGCCCTGCTTTGGGTCTAAAGATGTCGGTTCATCACGGTTGAATCAGGAGGACATCGTCGCGAGTCAACCGGAGATAGTCCTGTTCATGCCCTGTGGGTTTGGGCTGGAGCGCGCTCTGGAGGATGTCCCGCTATTGACTGCATTGCCTGGTTGGGACTCGTTGCCCGCGGTAACCGACCGCCAGGTTTACGTGCTGGACGCCGGGGCCTATACCAGCCGGCTGGGTCCCCGGCTGATTACCGGCCTGGAGATCATGGCCGAGATCATCCACCCGGAGTTGTTTACTGGAATTACGCCGCCAGGATCGGTGGTACGCCTGAAAAGTTGATCCGCAGCTCTCAGCCCCGGCTTGCTTTCCCGCCTTACTTTCCCGCCTTACTTTCCCAGGTTACTTTCCGTCAGGCAACTGCTCCGCCCAACCTTTGGCCGCTCCCCCGGCCGATGCAGATATCCCCAATATCTGCATATCTTGCCTTCGACGAACCGGCAATTGTCCGTGTTAGAATCGGTGAATCCGCCGGGGCAGCATGGTGGATGGCATGTTGCCACCGCGTTTTCAAGCAACAAAGGACGCTATTGCATGGACGACTCAGTCAACTCGTTTCTCCAGCATCTGGTGGTAGAAAAGGGATTTTCTCGCAATACCCTCGACGCCTATCGCAACGACCTGGGACAATTTGAAGGGTTCGTCCGGGAGCGCATGAAGGGCTCGGTCAACGGCGGGGATCCCTGGCTCTCGGTCGACCTTGACCTGCTCAATGAGTACATCGCCGACCTGCGCGTTCGCAAGGGTTATCGCGACACGACCACTGCCCGTAAGGTCGCGGCCATCAAGTCCTTTTTTGGATTTCTGGTGGCCAACGGTGAGATCAGTGAAGACCCTACTGATTCGTTGGGTTCGCCTCGGGTGGGCCGCACATTACCCCGGTGTCTTTCCGAGGAGGAAGTGAAACGTCTGCTGGGCGAGGCGGCCAAGGCCGGCACTCCAGAAAGCCAGCGCGATGCCGCGATCCTGGAGTTGCTGTACGCCACCGGGTTGAGAGTCAGCGAGTTGGTATCGCTGAACGTGTCGGACATCGATTTGCCGGAGTCCTATATCAGGTGCTGGGGCAAAGGCTCCCGGGAGCGTATCGCCTATCTCTACCCCCGGGCCCTGGCCGAGTTGAAGGGCTATCTTGCCGGGGCGAGAGTGGCATTGCTGGGAAGCCACCAGGATGAAACGGCCCTGTTCGTCAACCATCGTGGAGAGCGTCTAACTCGTCAGTGGGTCTGGAACATCTTGAAGACCTACAGTAAGAAGGCCGGTGTGGACGAACGAATTACGCCGCATACCCTGCGCCACAGTTTTGCCACTCATCTGCTCCAGAATGGGGCTTCTTTGCGCCATGTTCAGGAACTGCTGGGCCACTCCAGTATTTCCACCACGCAGGTCTACACTCACCTGACCGATGCCCATCTCCGCCAGGAGTATGAGAAAAGCCATCCCCGGGCCTAGCAGCCAGCCATGGTGGCCCACAATCGGATTTTGCGGTCCTGGTGCTCTCTTTGGGCTGGAGAACTGTTATAGTATACTGAGTTAAACTGAGTAAATATGAAGTAAAGGTCCAGCATTACCATCATCGGTTGATCTGGACTGGAGGAGTATCTCCATGCCGGGTAAAGGTCGCCGGGTGGCGTCACGCCAGGCCGAGCTTGGGAAGAGAAGAAGGAGACAGGGCCGGGTCGCTGGCAGTGTAGTTACCGGTGGTTCCGAGGCCGGGGTTGCAACTCCTGCACAATCTTCGGTGGCCAACGGAGTGCGGGAATCGCCGGCCGTCGCCAGGAAGGCCGAGTCGCTGGCGCAGCCGCGTCCCACCTCGCCCCAACCGCATCGTGGTCCAGCGCGGGCTCGTTTGGATCGTCCCGCGGCCTACAATTATGTTATTCCAGAATTGCGTCGCGTTCTAATATTGTCCGGCGCACTGCTGGTTATCCTCATCGGCATATCCATAGCCATGTCTTACCTGATCTAGTTTCAAGGGCAAGATGGCAAAGCCCCTCTTTGAGCACCGATTGCGGGTGACGCCGGAGAAACCCGGCGTATACTTGATGAAAGATGCCCAGGACAATGTCCTGTACGTCGGTAAAGCGTTGGTGCTGCGCAACCGGCTGCGTTCCTACTTCGGGTCACCCAGGGGTTTGCCCAATAAGATTCGGCGCATGGTGGCCCAGATTGCCGACTTTGAGTTCATCGTCACCGATACCGAATCCGAAGCTCTGATCCTGGAAAATACCCTGATCAAGCGTTACCAGCCCTACTATAACGCCCGTCTCAAGGATGACAAGACCTATCCATACCTGAAGATCGACCTGAACGAGGAATTCCCCAGAGTTTACATAACTCGGCAGGTTGCCAGGGATGGCGCCCGCTACTTTGGACCCTTCGCCACCGCCAGCAGTGTGCGTCAGACCATGGACCTGGTCAAGAAACTGTTCCCCTATCGCTCGTGCACCAGGGTGATAACCGGCACCGACCCGCGCCCGTGCCTGGAATACTTCATACACCGTTGTGTTGCGCCCTGCTCCGGTTACGCTACCCGTGAGGACTATGACCAGGTCATTCAGCAGGTCATATTGTTCATGGAAGGTAACACGGAGGTGGTGACCCGTGACCTCCGCGAAAAAATGGCTGAAGCCTCGGGCAACCTGGAATTTGAGCGCGCCGGTGTGCTGCGCGATCAGATCCGGAGTATAGAAAAGGTCGTTGAGGAGCAGCAGATCAAGGTGGACGGCAACCCGGGTACCGACCTGGACGCCGTCGCGATGGCCCAGGGCACCAACGAGACCTGGGTGGAGGTGTTCTTCGTCCGTCGGGGCAAACTCATCGGCCGGGACCGCTTCTTGATGGAAGGGACCGAAGGTGAAGCGCCTGGACTGGTGTTGGGACAGTTCGCCAAGCAGTTTTATCAATCGGCCCTGGCCATACCCCCCACCATCCTGTTACAGCACGAACTGGAAGAAGACCTGCTGATTCGAGACTGGCTCAGGGAGCGTCGCGGCGGGGTGGTCAAGCTGCTCTATCCCAAACGGGGTCACAACAAGAAACTGCTAGACGTGGTAGCGGAGAACGCCAGCCAGGGGTTGGTGCAACAGCGGGTCAAGTGGTTGAACAACGTGGATGTAATACAGCAGGCCGTGGCCGAGCTAGGGGAGGAACTGAGCCTGCCCGCCCTACCTCAGCGGATGGAATGCTACGACATCTCCCATATCCAGGGCACCAATGTGGTCGGCAGTATGGTGGTGTTCCAGGATGGCAAACCCAAGCCAGGCCACTACCGCCGGTTCCGGATCAAGTCGGTAGAGGGCGTGGACGATTACGCCAGCATGCAGGAAATGCTGCGCCGCCGCTTCAAGAGGTTGGCGTCAGCCCGCACCAGGAACCAGCGGGATGGGGAGGACAGCAGCGATTCCTGGGGTATTGTGCCGGAACTGGTATTGATTGACGGGGGTAAGGGACATTTATCGGCGGCTCTGGAGGTGTTCCTGGGGCTTGGTCTGGATGACGTTCCTCTGGCGTCGTTGGCCAAGGAAAACGAGTGGCTGTACGTGCCCCACACACCGGAGCCCATCGTGCTCCCCCGTAACTCCCAGGCTTTGTACCTGGTGCAGCGACTGCGGGATGAGGCCCACCGCTTTGCTATCACCTACCACCGCAACCTGCGGAGTAAGGGCAGCCTGCGCTCTTCAATTGACATGGTCACTGGGATTGGCCCCAAGCGCAAACGGATGTTGTTGCGTCGGTTTGGGTCGGTCCAGGCGATCAAAGAAGCTCCATTGGACGAGATTGCCGCTGTTCCCGGCCTGACCCGCTCCCTGGCCCTCCGGCTGAAGCAGACATTGTAAGTTAGCAGTTGTAAGTTAGCAGTTTTCCGGTCGCCAACTACCGGGGTGCACCGGCGGGAGCTCCTACCTTTTCGCCTGAGCCCAGGGCTTTGTTCCATAGTTTCCCTTGGATTCCATCCAGGCTTCAGCATGGGGAATATGCAAGAACCAATCACCGCTCCGGAAAATCCGGAAATCACCGACCTGGTCCGGCGCCGAGAAAACCTGCTCCGGGCTCTGGTGCGGGAAACCCGGGACTTGCTGGAGCAAGGGGACATCGAATCAGCGCTGGCCTTCTTCCGTCAGATACACCCGGCAGACCAGGGTGATGTGCTGGTGGAGATGGACGACCAGATCCGGCTGAAGATGTTAGCCGCCCTGTTACCCGATGAAACCGCGGAAATTATTGAACATATTGAGCCGGAAGATGCGGTAGATGTCTTTGAAGGACTGGACGTTGCAACCTTATCCTCGATTCTGGATGAGACCAGCGCGGACGTAGCCGCCGATATTCTGAATGACCTCCCGCGCGAGATGTCGCGGGACATTCTGGAGGGAATGACCGAGTCGGAAGATGTGACTCCCCTCATGGGGCACGCCGACGACACTGCCGGCGGGTTGATGATTCCCGACTACCCGGTGGTCCGGGAAAACATCTCCGCGAGCAATGCCCTGGATATTCTCCGTCTGCTCGGCCCGGATGCTGAAGACATCAGCGCAGTTTTCGTGCTTGACAGCGAGGACAAGCTGGTGGGCACCCTGAGCATCACCCGTCTGGCCCTGGCGCGTCCCAATACCCTGGTGGGAGACTTGATGCGCAAAGAGTTCATATCGGTGGGGCCGGAAAACGACCAGGAAGAGTCGGCGCTGCTGATGCAGCGGTACAACCTGTACCAACTCCCGGTGGTAAGTCCTGAAGGTCGCCTGCTGGGTGTCATTCTGGCGGAAGACATGGTGGACGTTGTGGAACAAGAAGCCACCGAGGATATGTACCGTATGGCGGGGGTGGCGGGTGAGCGAATATTTGGCCCCTTGAAGAATTCCCTCCGAAACCGGTTGCCCTGGCTTTTCCTGAACCTGGCGACCACCTTTCTGGCGGCGGGCGTGGTCAGCGTGTTTGAGTCTACCATTGCCAGGGCAGTCGCGCTGGCAGTATTTCTGCCCATCGTAGCCGGTCAAGGTGGTATTGGGGGAACCCAAACTGTCACGCTGGTAGTCCGGAGCATGGCGCTGGGAGACTTGCCGTCCCAGGTCGGATTTCGGCTGCTGTCGCGAGAATTATTGTTGGGGCTGATTAATGGCCTGGTGTTGGGTGTGGTGGTGGGAGCCATCGCCTACGCTTGGAAGGGTCTGCCAGTCCTGGGACTGGTCCTGGGGCTGGCATTGTTGGGTAACATGGTGGTTGCCGCCCTGGCTGGCGCTGGCGTACCCCTGCTGTTGCGCCGACTCAATATTGACCCGGCGGTGTCGTCGGCGGTGTTCGTGACCACCTTTACCGACGTCCTGGGCTTCCTGCTGTTCCTGGGCCTGGCGGCCTGGTTTATTGGGCTGCTGGTTTAATGGCAGGGTCGAAGGGTGGGCCAGCGGCACGATCTTGATTACCGGCGGTTAATGGAGTTACTATATAATCCAATGATAGGATACGAGTCCAGTACATGGTAAAGGTATCCATTACGCTACCCAATAACGCTCTGATCACATTTGAATCGGAAGAGCCAGAAGTTATCCATGAGATTGTTGGGATGGTGCTCCGAGACCTTCCCCGTGACCTGATGCAATCGACGGTCCCGGTCAACGGCGGTGGCGGGCATCATGGTGAGCCGGCCAACGGAAAAGCTCCCGCCGTCCCCATCGATGCGCCCGTAGTGCAACCTCCGGAGCCGCTATCTTCCGGCCAGCAGCCCGTCGCTGCGGGGGCCAGTAAGGCCCAGGCCGCTGGTAAGGCTAAACCTTCCCCGAAGACAGCCAAAGGGACAACCGCATCGGTCGCCCGTCAGGCAACCACCGACCCGGAGACCAGCTTTGCCGAATTTTGCCGTTCCCGTAACCCCCTGGGCGATATGCGGCGAGTGGTGGTGGCCGCCGAAGGCGCCCGCCGCTTCTTGGGCGCCGAAAGCGTGGATGCCGAAGGGCTGGGCCGCCTGTTCGTCCTGGCCGGCTGGCCGCGTCCGCACAGCTTCGTCCAGACCCTGCGCAACGCCGCCCGCAGCAAGTTCCGGTGGTTGGAACGGGTCCCGGGACGGTCCGGCTTTTACACCGTCACCGAAGTCGGGCGGACCACCGCTCTCGGCGGCTGACCCCGATCCACCATCAAAATTGCAACTAAAACCTCGTTGGCGCCCAGTTTGAAGCTGGGTTAAGCACAATACGGTTTAGTTAAGAAATAGAGATGACTCCCGGAAGGAGTTGTGGCATTCTTGGAAGTGAGAACAAACCAAAAATCCACGACCACTCAAACAAGGAGTCATCTCATGGGCTTTATGTTACGGCAAATTTTCCCCCGG
>DASTLM010000108.1:0-5631 GCA_035714945.1 Dehalococcoidia bacterium
GGAAGTCCTCCAGGAAGGAAAAGAACCGGGCCAGGGCCGCGTGTTTTTGGCCCACGGTACCGGTGGCGCCGCCCGCATCGTGGAGCATGGTGTTCCACTCCAGCAGCAGCGCCGGGGTGATCTCTTCCAGGGTCGAGACACCCATGACCCGGGCGAACAGTCCCACTTCGTAGGCGTAGCGGGTGCGGGTGCGGGGCAACAGGGTTGTCGAGGTCTCCATGTACCTCTCGAAGGCCTGGACGTGTTCTTCTAATGACGGCATGATCACAGCCTTATACTTTGGCCCATTGGTTCATGATACTTCAAACTCGATGATTTGTTGCATCTCGGAGCCTTCAGGTTGCACACAGGCACCCTCGTTACCGACAAATAATCTGCTCCTCCTACCTGGCTATACCCGGATTTCCAGCCTTTATTGGTGATTGACAGGCAGGTTTCGTAGTAGTAGACTGCGCGCCAACAAGAATATCGGCTCCAAATGGGGGACCCAGTTCAGGAGGCATCATGTCTCAGGATTTGGAGAAGCTCAACAGGGACATGGATAGGGCGGTGAGGGCGGTGTGGTGGCAGGGGAAGAGGTTCACCCGCCGCCAGATTCTCGCCGGGGCGGCTGGAGCGGCGGCTGTGGTCGTCCTGAGTCGGCTAGCCTTGGCCCAGATGCCTCCGGACAGTACCAAGCTGCAGGGTTTACCCGCCACCGAGGTCAGCAACGGCCGCTCCCAGTTCGAGCAGCTCAAACGCCGGCAAGCGGTGGCATACGCCGGCATTCCGCAGGTCACCGCCACTGACCAGCGAAACTTCATGGGCGTTATCACGCCTTCTGACCTGCACTTTGAACGCCACCACAACGGCATCCCGGAGATCGACCCCAAGCGGTATAAACTCCTGATCCACGGCCTGGTGTCGGAGCCTAAGGTGTTCACCCTGGAAGACCTGAAGCGCCTCCCCCAGGTGTCCTTTCCCTATTTTGTGGAATGCTCCGGGAGTAGCCAGGCCCACTGGAAGGGATTGCCGGAAACGGCTATCATCGTAAACACTCACCCCCTTTTCAGCAACAGCGAGTGGATAGGGGTGCCCCTGCAGGTCCTCTTCAGGGAAGTGGGAGCCAAGAGGGAGGCCCGCTGGTTCCTGGTCGAGTCTTATGACGGTGCCGCCATGACCCGGAGCGTTCCCCTGAGCAAGGGGTATGATGATGGCCTAATCGCCTATGGTCAGAACGGGGAGGCCGTTCGGCCAGAGCAAGGCTACCCGGCCAGGCTTCTCCTGCCCGGATGGGAAGGCAACATCCATGTGAAGTGGATCCGTCGCATTGAACTCTCTGACCGGCCTTTCATGGGCCGGGAGGAGACTGCCCATTACACTGACCCCTATCCCAGGGAGGGCAAATCCCGGCAGTTCAGCATGGTCTGGGAGGCCAAGTCCGTTATCACTCACCCCTCGCCGGGGTTGAATATCCCAGGCCCGGGCTATGTAGAGATCCTGGGCTTGGCCTGGTCAGGGATGGGTAAGGTGGCCAGGGTAGAGGTGAGTACTGATGGAGGGAAGAGCTGGGGTCTGGCCGCTCTCCAGGAGCCTATTCTGCCCAAGACCAGCACGCGCTTCCGCTACCCCTGGGTATGGAAGGGCGAAGAGGCCATAATCCTAAGCCGTTGCACTGACGAGACGGGCTATATCCAGCCCACCCGCAACCAGTTGCTCCAGGCCCGGGGAGAATCCCTGTACCATTTCAACGGCATCCAGGCCTGGAAGGTCCAGCCCGATGGTTCGCTGGTCCATGTCTATCATGAGCCGGAGCTCGTGACGGCAGCGCTTCCCGCGCCGCTGACTGGGCCGTGGCCCCTTCTGTCCGACTGTGGGCTTGTTTAAGGGGGGGAGATGAAGAGTCTTTCGCTCATCGTGATGCTCGTGGGGATCGGGTTACTGGCGGTGGCCTGTACCAGGGCTGCCTCGACAGCAACACCAGAGGATACCCCAGCCCCTGTCGTTCGGGAAACTCCGGAGGCTACGTCAGCCCCTGTCGTACAAGAAACGTTGGCGGCTACCCCTCCCACTGTTGTAAGTGTAGCGCCTGCGGCACCCACTTCAGTAGCCCTACCAGCACAGGGGTATGGTTATCCTGGGGTCTATGGCTTTGGGCGAGCAGCTGCACCCGAAGAAATCCAGGCCTGGGATACAGATGTTATGGCTGACGGTACAGGGCTACCTCCAGGCAGCGGCACCGCAATCCAGGGGACCCCCATCTTTGCAGCCAAGTGTGCCGTCTGCCATGGGGACAAGGGACAGGGCGGCCTCCCCGCTACTTCGGTGGTTCTGGTGGGCACCGAACCCTGGTTTGAGCTGGGCAATCCTAATCAACTAGGGCCCAGGACCATCGGTAACTACTGGCCCTACGCTACTACGGTGTTTGACTACGTGAAACGGGCAATGCCTTTTGATAAGCCGGGCTCCCTCACGGACGAAGAGGTTTATGCAGTAACGGCCTGGCTGCTCAACCAGAACGGTATCATCGGTGAGGACGAGGTGATGAACGCTGAGACCCTGCCTGAGGTGAAGCTGCCGGGCCGGGACATCTTCTTTTCCTCTTACCCGGACGAGACCTGGCCGGAGTATCGCTAGAGCTCATCTAAACTAGAGACTGTCCGAAAGCATGAATCATCCTTTTAGTAATCGAGAGGCTGCTTCCCGATGGATACGCTAGCTAGGCATGCATATAGACCAGGGGTCAATAGCATGGCCAAAGGACAGGGTAGAAAGGGGTGTGATGCTGCGCCTTTCCATTTGTGAGAACGGCCAGCCCGCAGTCTATCGTCCCTGGATCAACGGCGATTGTGACCCGCTCGGGCATAGGTATCCTCCCCACTCGGCAACTCTGCCAGTTGCTCCTTGGCTAGTTTCGCCACCAGGTGATGGAAGGTCTGCTCGATGTCTTCGGGGCTGGGGTTATAGACGGCCAGAACTTTGCCCACCTTTTCGTTAAGTTTGCTCTTGAAGCCGTGGGGGTCCTGAGACACCCACTCTTCCTGCACCAGGACCTTCATTCCTTGCGAAAACTGACTGAAGCTGGCGCCTCCGGTGGGGAATCCGAGATTGCGGCAGATTTCCGTCAGTGTGGAGGCCTTCCCCACCGCCAGGAGCCACTTCAGGGCCGCCACCTGCCTGGGATTGAATTTATCGATCTCACCAGCCAGCCGGTCCACCGTCTCCTGCTGGTACTGCTTCTTGAGGGCTTCCAATGGGGCTACCATGGTCACTGAAGGCGACATATTTAGCTTGTTGGCCACCAGTTCGGCGATACCGTCGATGACGCTTTCCGTAAGCTCGGGCGGTCGCGGGATGTCGAGCAAGGCGTTGAGGGCGGCCTTGAAATTAGCGTAGGCTTGCAGCCCCTCATCTTGCAGGGCCAGGGCCCGCTCCAGGTCCAGGGCTCTGTGCTGCAAAGTGATGCACTCTGCTTCAAGCTGCTCACTGGCCACCTCGGCCCGGGCCAGCCTGGCCTTCAACTCTTCTCGGCCCAGCTCGCCGTCGACTCCGACGAGGAGGGGCCTGCTCTTCCTAGGGGGCAGGCTCACCAGGCTGCTCATCCTCCGTGGCAGCCTCGGTAGTCTCCTCGTGCTGTGGCTCGCCGTCAGCCGCTGGCTCTTCCTCCTCCGCCGGTCCACCTGAGGCGGACTCAGCGGCGGCCGCCAGCATGGGCATCATGATTACCATGGGGCCGCCCCGATGACTGAATACGCCCATGCTGTTCCGCACCTGCTCGGCATCGCCGGGAGCGGTGGCGATGGTCACCACGTCGGTCTTGCCCCACAGGTAAGCCTGCAAGTAGCCCAGGTTGAAGGCGATCTCCGCGTCATCCCCCTCCACCACCGCTGGGATGCTCACCTCCGCCTCCCCGACCTCGGCGGCCCGGGCGGAGACCACCAGCTGGCCGGTTGACCAACGGAGCCGGGCGATGTTGGCGCCCTCGCTGGCGATCTCGGCGATCTGGTTGACCGCCCGCAGCAGCTCCTCGGCGTGGACCATGACCCGCCTTCCGACCTCGGTCACCGGCACGAACTGCCGGTAGCGGGGGAACTCGCCCTGGAGCAGCACGCTGCACAGGCTGATGGCGCCGAAGCTGAAGCGGATGTGATAGCGGTCCTCGACCATGCGCAGGTTGCGCCGGGCCACCGCCAGGCGGCCAATGTCAACGCTGCCGCCGTTGGTGGTCTGACCCACAATGGCGGCCGCATCGACGTCGGGAGGCTTGTCCCCCTTCCGCCAGAGCGTGCCCAGCACCTTTACTGTGTTGCCTGGGACTACGGCGATATGGCCGGTCTCCCCGCCGGAGAGCTGGATGCCCGGCTGGAAGATAGCCAGCCGGAACCCATCGGCACTCGCCAGCTCCAGTTCCTCCGCCAGCCTCACCGCCACGCCGGTTATGATCGGTGCGCGCTTCTGGTCGGTTGAAGCGTAGGGGAGCATTTCCGGCAACCCTCTCACTAGCCGGTCGCCATCCACCCTGAAGCCGTCGCCTGGCGGCTGGGGCATGGGCGGGAAGTCCCGGGGCTGCCCCGGCTTGATCAGCCTGAGCCTGGACCCCGAGGTCTCCAGCAAGACGTTCTGGCGATCGGGAGTCAGGGTCAGCATCTCGCGGCCCGGGGTGAACTTCAGGGCCTCGGTGAGGGCCCGGTGGGGCAGCACGAAGCTGTGGCGACCCAGCTCGGGCAGGGCTACCGAAATCAGAAGTCTAGGTTGGTGGCGGTCACCATGCCGTTGCTGAAGAGCACCGAAGTCGTTATCGGCAGGGTGACTTTGCCCCTGGGAATGGCGGCCGCCACCAGGTCGAGGGCCTGGCGCAGCTTATCCACTTGGATATCCATGTTGCTTACCTCCGAAATTGTTGTAGGGTTGCTCCTGGGTCAGATGCTAATAGGCATCACCTCCTTAGGAAGTCTTTGTGCTCCGCTATGAGAATGATCCCTTCATCCTTGCCATCAACCGTCCTCTGGCGAATTTGGGCCAGGCGTTGGGAGAAACTGGCACTGCGGGCGCCATCCTGGAACGCCTTTTGCACCATGTTGAGGTGGTGGAGCTCAAAGGTAGAAGCTACCGGGTGTAAAATCGTAGAACGCGACGAATCGAGGGCTAGGAGAGTAGGTTGACCGGCAACAATCAATGAGTTAAATGGTTCATCCGAGTTTTGTGTGGTAGGGACCCGGCTACCCCCACCAGGCTGCTAGCAAAACATATATATACCTATGGCAACGTATAATGCAAATTAAACCCAGGGACGATTCAAGCATTGCGAAAAGACGCAGCAATGACGTTGCCGAATCAGAAGGAATTAGTTGTCGTCAGAAACCCCACGACTCGGCCTTCAGCAAAGTCCGCTCAGAGACCTGAGGCCGATGGCGCCACCATGCCGGACATGGTGAAATCACTACGTTTATTACCGATTTTGGGCCTTCACTGGGCGGTTATCAGCGGCGGTGGTAAATTCCCATAATGGGCGGTTGAAAGAATCTGGAGTAGCCATCAGTATGGACGGTCGAGGCCGGGTCCTGGACAACATCTTCGTCGAACGTCTCTAGCGTAAGGTGAAGTACGAGGACATCTACATCAAAGAGTACGCGACGGTGGCGGAGCTTGAGG
>DASTLM010000109.1:0-12560 GCA_035714945.1 Dehalococcoidia bacterium
GGTTGTGTTGCCCCGCCGGTCAAGATAGCCGGCCCTGGGGTCAAGTCCATGGGAAAATACAATCAGCCAGCCTTGACTCTCGGCATCAGCCAGTATGTCCCGCTTCTGCTCCAGAGTGCTCTCCGGCGAATAATCAAAGGCCGAGATCACTGGCGGGTTCAAGTGATAGTGCGTTGGGATGATATCGCCCAAAAAAACGATCCGCTCCCCACCATGGTTGAACATCACCATCTGATGCCCGCGAGCGTGCCCGCCGGTGACTATCACGTTAAGACCGGGGAATATCTCGCGGTCACCATCGACCAACTCGATCTGACCGCGCTCCGCAATTGGCAAATAATTTTCTGATCGGTGCGACGGCAGGCACCTTTCGTTAGGATTGCTGGCGTCCTCCCAACACTCCCGTTGCACGTAATAGGTGGCTTTGGGGAAGGTTGGCACCAGATCGCCGGTCCGGTCTAACTTGGTGCAACCTCCGCAGTGATCGAAATGTAGATGGGTAAGGATCACCGCGTGAATCTCTTTTGGGGTCAGCCCAACCCCCTTCAGTCCCTTCAGTAATCGGCTTGGCACCAATCCCAGGTTTTCTTTATCCTTATCGTTTTCTTTGGGACCCACTCCAGTATCCACCAGAACGTTCTTCCCGCCTACCTGAAGCAACAAACAGTTGAGACCCAGGGTTATGCGGTTCTTTCGATCTGTCGGGACGTTGGTTTCCCAGTCGACTTTGGGCACCTGCCCGAACACCGACCCGCCATCCAGTTTCAACACACCATCGCTGAGAATCTTCGCAGCAGTAGACATCATTATGCTCTCGCCGCCTCCTCAAAAGTCATCAAATTTTGCCCTCCGTTAACGATGTTTATTTCTAAGAAATTGATTAGGATTCAATTAGCGCTCAACGGTAATATTTGGTTTACGATAAATTACAATATTATGGTAATTAACATCGCTTAGCGGAAGCCTAATGTACAGTTGGCTACTGTAACCGAGAGAAGAGCAACTCTTCCCGTTGTCACGCACCTCCTTCTAATAATCGGGCTGATAATCTGCGGGGAGGCGGATGAGGGGGCATCTCGGGCGTCGCGGTACTGCCCGCAACGGAGATTGCGGTAACCCCCTGGCTGGCGAAGTTTCGGCCGGTAGATATAACCACCCCCTCCCATCCTCAGATCCAAGATACCTTGCCCTGAGAGGGGCCTTGTCAAGGCATAATCTCACGGATTTTGTGAAAATTCCCACATGTCCGGGATCCTATTTTCTGGCGGCCCCATCGGGCCGCTAAACCCAGGTCAGGACAGTCGTGGAACCGACTCTGCTTCGACCTCACCAGGACGAGGACCCCCGGATTGTGCCAGGATATTGCAGTCGGTATCCGAGTCAGGAAAGCAGCTATATGACCCGGATCAAGAGGCGACTCGACGAAATTCTCGAGGTGGCGGACCTGGTAGCGATCCTGCCGATCCTGGTGACCTTACTGACCAGCATGGTCTTCGGTTTGCCGGGCTTCGACATGAGGAGCCCCTGAGTTCGCCAGCATCCCGGCGGCAAAGTGGTGGAGCGTTATTGCGTTGACCACGGTGGGATACGGCGACGTATTGCCGGTGACCGTCCTCGGCAAGGCCATTGCAGGGGGCATAGCAATACTCGGAATCGGGCTATTTTCGTTGCCCGCGGGTACCCTGGGGTCGGGCTTCCTGGAGGAGATAAACCTGGAGGAGATAAACCTGGAGGAGATAAACCTTCGCCGTCGATCCACGGTGCGGTTTTGCCCCCACTGCGGTGACGAGATCGACGAATCTTGAGGAGCCACTAGGCCATTAGATATTTGGCCGCTGCTGAGATGCGCGCCAGGACCCGGTCCCGCCCCAATACTTCCATCACCTGGAACAGCGAAGGGGTGGCCGACCGGCCGGTAACTGCCTCCCGCAAAGTCCCGAAGAACTCCCTCGGCTTGAACTCCAATTCCTCACTGGTGGCCCGCAGCGCCTGCTCCAGTTTCTCCGCCTCAAAGGCGTCAATACTGACCAGAGCATGCCCCGCTCTCTGGAGAGCGGTAACCGCGCTTTCTGCGTCCATCCCTCCCGGTACCAGGTTGGCGGAACCGTAGTCAAGCGGCTCCTGAAAGAAATATGCCGTCAACTGGGCGGACTCGGACAGCAACTTCATCCGTTCTTGTATCAGGGGTACGATGCGCAGGAGATATTCCCAGTCCACCGGCAACAACGCCGCGGGTAAGTCTCGTTCCAGAAAGGGGAGCATCTGGGCGGCCAACTCTGGGCCGGTCATCTGCCGAATGTAGATGCCGTTCATCCACCCCAATCGCTCGATGTCGAAGATGGCCGCCGGTTTCCCCACCCGTTCCAGCGAGAAATTATCAACAATCACATCCAGCGGCATCACATCCGTCTGGTCGTCCAGCGACCAACCCAGCAACACCATGAAATTTTTCAAGGCGTCGGGCAGGTAGCCGGCGTCGCGATATTCCATAACCGACGTCGCGCCATGACGCTTGGACAGTTTCGAGCGGTCCGGTCCCAGAATCATGGGCAGGTGACCGAAGCGAGGCGGCGGGAAGTCCAGGGCCCGGTAGAGTTGCAGGTGCCGAGGTGTGCTGGGCAACCACTCTTCGGCCCGCAGCACATGACTGATTTCCATCAGATGGTCGTCGACGACCACCGCCAGGTGGTAGGTGGGAAATCCGTCGGACTTGAGCAGAACAAAGTCATCGACCAGGTCGTTCTGCCACTCAACTTGACCTCGAATCAGGTCGTTAACCTCGGTGGTTCCTGATTCCGGCATGGCAAAGCGCACCACCGAAGGCGCGCCCTCGGCATCCAGATCCTGGCGTTGTTCCCGGGTCAGACTTTTGCAATGGCGATCATACCCGATGGAACGCTTCTCCCTCTGCTGAATTTCCCGCACTTCGGCCAGCCTCTCCCGGGTGCAGTAGCAGCGGTAGGCGTTGCCCTGCGCGGTCAGACGGTCGGTAGCCTGCCGGTACAGCTCAAGCCGTTGCGACTGAAAATACGGCCCGTAGGGGCCTTCCAATCTCGGGCCTTCATCCCAGTCAATGCCCAACCACTCGAGGCTATTCAGAATGGCATCCACTGCTCCCGGAACCAGGCGGTCCTGATCGGTATCCTCCACCCGGACAATGAATTTGCCGCCATTCCTCCTGGCAAAAAGCCAGTTGAACAGGGCAGTGCGGATGTTGCCAATGTGGGGGAAACCGGTTGGGCTGGGGGCGTACCTGACCCGTATATTTTCAGCCAAAGTGCCTCACCTGCCATAACGCAGCCCTCCGAAGAGACTGCGCGATCTAACATTCAGCCAGAAATTCGCGAATAGCCTGGGCCAACTCTTCCGGTTTGTCGTAACCGATGTCGTGGACCGTCTCTGGTATCCAATGTACTCGACAGTTCTTGATCCCCCCGGCCGAGGCCTTGACCCGCGCTTCTTTAATCCGGGCATTTTCAGTTCCGGCACGTTCGGGCCGGGGCCCCGCGGGCACCAGCAAGGTCGGACACTTCACCTGATGCCATACGGTGGAAGTTGGCTCATCATACATCGCCTTCATTACCTGGGCATGGTTTTCGGGACGAAGGATGTCCTGAATCTGGCCGTCTTCATCCTCGTAGATCATCGTTTGCACGACGCGTTCGACTTCCTCGTTCCAGCAGAACCATAATTGCTGCCGCAAACGTTCCAGAAACTCCTGACGTGTACCGGTAACATCTCGGGGTCTGGCCCGCGCCCGAAACTCCTCCCAGGTAGGTGTTTGCCGCGCCCCTTCGCCACCCAGCCCGCCGTCGATCATTGCCAGGGCGCTGACCCGTTCGGGAAAGCGCGCCGCCAGGTTGATCGCCACGTTGCATCCCCACGAATGGCCCAGCACCGCCGCCTGAGGGATTCCCAGGCGATCCATCAAACCCGCTATGTCCGAGGCCAGGGTCTGCCAGTCGTAGCCATTGCCGGCCTGCGTGGTCTGACCGTGGCCTCGCTGGTCCGGAGCAATGATGCGATATCGGTCCCGCAGCCTCGGGGCAACCAGATCGTACCAATGAGCTGAGGAAGCCAGCCCGTGCAGGGCCAGCACCGGCGGGCCCTCGCCGCCCCAGTCCAGGAACCGGAAGCGCAATTCGCCAACCTCGGCCCAATTTTCGGAGGGTTTTATATTGATATCAACCACGGCAATGCTCTCCAGCACACCAATTCAGCTAGTCTATCACGATTACTCTATCACGATTATTCTGGAAAGGACCTGGCGCCAGCCTGGTTCTGGGCGATCCTGGCCCAGGAATCCCGCAGGGACACGGTGCGATTGAACACCAGGCGTTCCGGCTTTGAATCGACGGCGTCCACGCAGAAATAGCCCTGCCGTTCGAACTGGAAGATGCTGCCGGGCGCCGCCTCCGACAGACCCGGCTCAGCCCGGCAGTTGGTCAGGATCTCCAGAGAGCCGGGGTTCAGGTTATCGGTAAACTCGACGCCATCGCGGTCGCCGTCCGGGTCCGCCTTGAGGAATAGATGGTCGTAGAGCCTGACTTCGGCGGCAACCGAATGTGAAGCAGACACCCAGTGTAGCGTGCCCCGGACGCGCCGTCCGTCGGGTGTAGACCCTCCCCGGGACTCCGGGTCGTAAGTGCAACGCAGCTCCACAATCTCGCCGGTGGCCTGGTCCTTGATTGCCTCCACGCAGGTTATGTAGTAGGCATAACGGAGGCGCACCTCGCGGCCCGGCGCTAACCGGAAAAACCGGCCGGGGGGGTCCTCCAGAAAATCGTCCCGCTCAATATACAATTCCTTGGCAAAAGGTACCTTGCGGGAGCCCATTGCCGGGTCCTCCGGATTATTGACCGCCTCAAACTCTTCAACCTGGTGGTCGGGATAATTGGTCACCAGCACTTTCAATGGATGCAGCACCGCCATGACCCGGGGCGCTCGCTGGTTCAAGTCTTCCCGCAGGCAGTGTTCCAGCAAAGCCAACTCAGTGACACTGTCTCGCTTGGCGATGCCAATCTGGTCACAGAAGCTGCGGATGGCCTGCGGGGTGTACCCGCGCCGGCGGAGGCCGGATATAGTGGGCATCCTGGGATCATTCCAACCATTGACATAGCCACCCTCGACCAGCGCCCGCAATTTGCGTTTGCTCAGCACGGTGTGACTGAGCTTCAGCCGGGCAAACTCGATCTGCTGAGCGTGATACCGGTTCAGGCGGTCCAGGAACCAGTCATAGAGCGGGCGGTGGCCTTCAAATTCCAGCGTGCACAGGGAATGGGTAATCTTCTCGATGGAGTCGGACAATGAATGGGCGAAGTCATACATCGGATATATCGGCCACTGGTCCCCGGTGCGGTGATGGTCCACCTTCCGAATACGATACAGGGTTGGGTCGCGCAGGTTAATATTGGGCGACGCCATGTCAATCCTGGCCCGCAAGACATGGGAGCCGTCTTCGAATTCTCCCGCCCTCATACGCTCAAACAAGTCCAGATTCTCTTCGATGGAACGGTCTCGATACGGGCTGTTCATACCCGGTGCGGTCAGGGTTCCCCGGTATTGACGAATCTCCCCGGCGGTCAAGCTGTCCACGTAGGCCAGGCCCAACTTGATCAACTCGACGGCGAACTGGTACAAGCGGTCGAAGTAGTCAGAGGCGTAATAAAGGTGCTCACCCCAGTTGTAACCCAGCCAGCGGACATCCTCCAGTATCGATTCGACGTACTCAACGTCCTCCCGGGTGGGGTTGGTGTCGTCAAAACGCATGTGGCAAACCCCGCCGAACTCCGCCGCAACACCAAAATTGAGGCAAATCGACTTGGCATGGCCAATGTGGAGGTAACCGTTGGGTTCCGGCGGGAATCGGGTCACCACCCGCCCGTCATATTTGCCGGTGCGCTGATCGTCAGTGACGATACTGCGAATAAAGTCGATCGATTCAGTGGAATCGGTGGTTGCCATGGGACAGGTCTCCGCTATTTTTCCTTCCCTTTTTGTCTTGCCGGGCGGCGCCTTAGCCGTACTCCCTTTTCCTATTCCCTTTTAGCAGGTTGATGAAAAACCCTTTTCGACCATCCCCCTACCCCCTTTCTGGTCAGGAAGGGGGTAGAAATTATATCTGGGGGACACCCCCAGACCCCGGCCAAAGGGGCTTCACCCCTCTGGACTCCCCTTTTTCAGCACCCTGTTAGGAAGGTATTTTAGCACAGCCAGTTGCTTCAAGCTCCTTCCTGCCGGATAAATACTGGCGAATGCCGGCAAATTAGCAACAAACTTAACCGAAGCATGACCAAGATTAACCCGGCTACAGACACCTGTAACTGACGCGACCGCTCGGGGAAAATACAATTGGAATAGACATTGTGAAGAGTTGCAATGTTCTCGCGAGGAAATTCAAGAGGAAATTCAATATGTCTAGAATCCTGGTCATTGAAGATCAAAAGCTTTTGGCCCAGCTTTACCGCTCAGCGTTGGCCACTGCCAAGCACAAGGTCGTCCTGGCCTACACCGGAGAGGACGGTGTTGCGGAAGCACTGCGGGAGAAGCCTGACCTGGTAATTCTGGACCTGAGCCTGCCCGGCATCTCGGGTGCTGAAGTGGCGGATGCGCTACACAAATTGGGGTTCTTACCCCGGACGCCGCTGATAATAGCCACAACTCCCAGCGACGACGCCTACCTGATTGCCGATTTATATACTGCGGCGGCACTGCTGCCCAAGCCCTTTAAAATCAGCACTCTGCTGTCCGAAGTCGAGGCGGCCCTCAGTATCTCTGCCTGGAAGAAGTCTGTGTCAACCGCCTCAAATTTGGCTGCCGGACCCTCGAAAGCTACCCAATACAGCCGCCAGGTCTTCCGGCAAATTGGTTCGAAAGTCTAACCGCTCGCCGTTGGAGGGGTGCTTGAAGCTCAAATGGTGAGCGTGCAGGAACTGCCGGCCCAGCTTCGGACTCACCCTGCCGTATACCGAATCGCCCAGGAGGGGATGACCCAGGTAAGCCAGGTGCACCCTGATCTGGTGAGTCCTGCCCGATTCCAGGTAAAGCTCCAACAGGCTTCCGCTATCGAATTCCTCGACCACTCGATAGCGGGTCCGTGACTCTTTACCACCATTGACCACCGCCATTTTCTGGCGGTTTCGCGGGTCCCTGGCGATGGGAGCATCAATAATGCCCTCTGAGGACTGCATCATGCCCGTGGCCAACGCCAAGTAGCCCTTGGCCACCAATCTGAATTTGATCTGCTCCGATAAATTCAGGTGGGCGTGGTCCGTCTTGGCGATCATCATCAGGCCGGAGGTGTCCTTGTCCAGGCGGTGGACAATTCCGGGACGCAGCACGCCGCCAATGCCCTGGATATCCGGGCAACAGGCCAGCAACCCATTGACCAGGGTACCCCTCGGGTGACCCGGGCCCGGATGGACCGACAGTCCCGCCGGTTTGTTAACCACCATCAGGTCTGGGTCCTGGTAGACCACCTCCAACAGGATGGCCTCGGGAGTCAGGTCTAACTCCCGAGGCGGCGGCACCACCAGGCTGATAATATCGCCGGCCCGCACCTTCTGCGCGGGCTTGGCCAGGCGGCCATTCAGACGGACGTGTCCCTGGTTGATCAGGGAATGCAAACGGCTGCGGGTTAACTGCACCGACTGGTTGGCCAGAAACTGGTCCAGCCGAAGATTACCCTGGTTTACCTTGAACTCCCGCCGGAACTCTTTCTGCTGGGTTAAGCCGGCGGTTAACAAAGGCGCTCCGGCTCAGCAGGGCGCTGGTCGGCGTCTTCCACCAACGTCGGCGGAGTTTCGCGTCGCCGGTCGCGGGTCAGGTCATCCACCGGGTCAGGTTCATTTCCCTCAATCATTTCCCTCATTTCCCGGAAGGGTATGACCAAGCTTCGGTAATCCAGGTCATCCTCCAACTCGTCGCCGCCGGGGTCGCCGCCGGCTACCGCCGGGGCGGTTTGTTGCTGGGGTTGTTCCTTGGGAGACCTGCCTCTCGTCAGCACCCAGGCCAGTATTATCAGTCCGCTGACAATCGATGCATCTGCCAGGTTGAACACCGGCCAGGGGCCAATGTCGATAAAGTCGGTGACATAGCCCAGGCGCATGCGGTCAATCAGGTTACCGAAAGCTCCGCCCAACTGGAGGGCGAGGCTGAGGCGAAGCCAGTTGCTGGGATGGGGCTGGCTGCGATAGATCAGAACCAGGATGACAATGCCGATGAACGAGACGAAGATCAACGGTGTGTTCAGCCCCTGCAGGATTCCGAAGGCGCTGCCGGTATTGTGCACGTGGGTAATACGGAAAATCCCTCGGAAGGGGAAGGAAAAGCCAGGAGACAGACTTTGAATCACCACATACTTGGATAGCTGGTCCAACAGAAGGACCAGTATCGCCGCCTGGAGAACGGTAAAATCCCGGTGCAAGGGCCGCGACTGAGGCGCGGCAGGTTCGGTAGGCACCAAGGGAGCAGCCATAGGTCAGGCCAGGTTCTCAGCGAAGAACGGGCACACTTCCTCCACCAGCAGGTCTTCCTTTCCCATCCAGAAGTGGTCAACGCCCGGCACCAGCTTGAAAGTTGGCGGAATGGCGAAGGAATCCAGCACCGGCTGCAGATTTTCGGCCTGGATTAGCTTGTCCCGGTCGCCCGTAATTATCAATTTGGGCCGCTTGCTTTTCTTCAGGGTTGCCCCTGCTATAGCTTCGAAAGACGGCGAAATCAGGGCAAAAACCTGGGGTTTCTTCTGCACTTCCGGGTGGCTCAAGATGACCCTGGTGCCGAAGGAATAGCCCGCCAGCCCTATTTTCTGGTCGTCCACCCCCGGCCAGGCTTGCAGCAGGTCCATGGCGGCCAGCGCCTCCTGATATTCCATTTCGCCCCTGGTGTGCTCACCCTGGCTGTTGCCGACGCCCCTGAAATTGAACCGCAGCGTGGCGAAACCCTGCTGGGCCAGGCTGTAGGTCACGGCCAGCACCACGTTATTGTCCATGTTGCCGCCGAAGAGAGGGTGCGGGTGGCAAACTACCACTCCCGGAACCTTGCCGCTGACATCATCCGGGGTAGCCACAACTCCCTCAAAATTCAGGCCCTTGGTCTTGAACGACACCGCACTCTGCCGCATGGTCCAACCTCCACTTCCGGGTAGCTCTATCCGGGTAGCTCTATCCGGGTAGCTCCATCTTAGAGAACCCGGTAGTGTTTGGCAAGGAATACTGCTAGAATGACGGCCAATCTCAAACACCACTACTTCTGAAACCGGGCACCGGCGATTCTGGCCTTTGGGGGTTTAATGAGCGTTATCGACCTGCGCAGCGACACCGTCACCAGACCCACCGACGCGATGCGCCGGGCTATGGCCGAGGCCGAGGTGGGCGACGATGTCTTCAAAGAAGACCCGTCCGTTAACCGGTTGCAGGAGCGGGCCGCCGAAATGCTGGGTAAGGAAGCGGGCTTGCTGATGGCCAGCGGCACCATGAGCAATCTGGTGGCGATTCTGGCCCACTGCCGGCGAGGCGATGAAATCGTCATGGGCGACCAGGCCCATATTTTCTGGAACGAGTCCGGCGGGGCTTCGGGCCTGGCCGGCGTGCAGATTCGGCTGGTGCCCAACGGCCCCCAGGGGGAGATCGACCCCCGGGACCTGGCCGAAGCCATCCGGCCCCGGGGCAACATCCATACTCCCCCGACTACGCTGGTATGTCTGGAAAATACCCACAACCGGTGCAGCGGCGGGGCGCTGACCCCCCAGGACACCCGGCGCGTCGCCGATGTGGCTCATGCCGCCGGGGTCAGGGTGCACCTGGATGGGGCGCGCCTCTTCAACGCGGCGGTCGCCCTGGAAGTCCCGGCCAGGGAGCTGGTCAGAGACGTGGACGACGTTTCCTTCTGTCTGTCCAAGGCGCTCAGCTGCCCGGTCGGTTCGGTGCTGTGTGGCTCTCAAGAGTTTATCGACGAGGCACTGCGCTGGCGCAAGATGGTGGGCGGCGGCATGCGGCAGGCGGGAGTGCTGGCCGCCGCCGGGCTGGTGGCCCTGGACAGCATGGTTGACCGGCTGGCCGAAGACCACGCCAACGCCCGCAAACTGGCCCAGGGACTGGCCAACATTGACGGTTTGAGCCTGGACCCGGACCGCATCCAGACCAACATTGTGATCTTTGACATCGACGAGTCGGTGGGAACGGCGGGTGACCTGATCGGTGCGCTGAGCCGCGAGGATGTGCTGGTCAGTTCGCCGGGCAAGCACTCCATCCGCATGGTGACCCACCGACACGTCGACGGCACTGACATTGATGAAGCCCTGGGCCGGACATCTAAAGTCGTGGGCGGGCTGAGGGCGGCCAGGAAGGGTCAATGAGCAGGAATGGTCAGTAGCAGGAAAGGTCAGTAGCAGGAAAGGTCAGGCAGGCAGGGTTTGTCGTCAGAACGAAATGAAATGATGACCAGAATCACAGGCCAGAAACACAATCCAGATTTACCCGGGAGGCGCCAATGCCTGATATCAAGCTGGACAGGGCCAAGACCGCACTGTTGATCGCCGACTTCTACCGGGAAATGATGACCACCCTGCCCCACGCCATCGACCGTCGGGTGGTGGCCAGGACTCAGGCGCTGCAAAAAGCGGCCCGGGAGGCGGGCATCCTGGTCTGCTATTCGGCCACCGTGTTCCGGCCCGGCTACGTCGAGATCAGCGACCGTAACAAGACCTTCAGCCTACGCAAGACCTCCGGCCAGCCCGCCGTCAGTGACCCGCTGCAGGTGATCCACGAAGCGGTCAAGCCCGCCGCCGGCGAGGTGGTGGTGGGCAAGCACCGGGTCAACGCCCTGTTCGGCACCGACCTGGAGATGACCCTGCGGGCCAACAACATCGAGACCATTATTTTGCTGGGGTATGCCACCAGCGGGGTGGTGCTGTCCACCACCCGGTACGCCGCCGATGCCGACTACCGCATCATCATCGTCGAGGACTGCTGTTCCGACTCGGACAGCGAAGTCCACGACTTCCTGACCCGGCGCATCTTTCCCCGCCAGGCCGACGTGGTGCAGTCGGAGGATGTAATCAAGGCACTGGCGAGTTCCTGAGAAACCGCAACCGCCGCTCGATGTCCCGCTCTTTGCCCTCAACCGAAGGCCGGTAGTAGCGGCGGGATTTCAGAGCAGGCGGCAGGTACTCCTGCTGAGTGAAATGCCCCGGGTACTCGTGGGAGTACCGGTATCCCTGGCCGTAGTCCAGGTCTCGCATCAGGTTGGTAACGGCATTGCGCAGGTGCAGCGGCACCGGGTCGTTAGGCAGCTTGCGCACGTCGTCCAGCGCCTGCTCCAGCGCCAGATACGCCGTGTTGCTCTTGGGCGCGGCGGCCAGGAACACGGTGGCTTCAGCCAGGGGAATGCGGCCTTCGGGCATCCCAACGAAGTGCACCGCCTGCTGCGCCGCCACCGCCATCGCCAGGGCTTGAGGTTCGGCCAGGCCGATGTCCTCGGCGGCCAGAATCACCAGCCGCCGGGCGATAAACATCGGGTCTTCGCCGGATTCGATCATACGGGCCAGCCAGTAGAGCGCGCCGTCGGGCGACGACCCGCGCACCGACTTGATGAACGCCGAAATGGTATCATAGTGACCCTCACCGGCCTTGTCGTACTGCGGGGAACGACGCTGCAGGGCGTCGGAGATGGTGTCCAGATCGATACGACGGTGCTGGTTAGCGTCCGGGTCGGCGGAGTAGGCGGCGATTTCCAGGGCGTTAAGGGCCACTCGCGCGTCGCCGTTGGCGGTGTTGACCAGGTGAGCCAGGGCGTCATCGGCCAATTCGGCATGGAGCCGGCCCAACCCCTGCTCGTCATCGGACAACGCCCGCAAGACGATGCCCTTCAGCTGCTCTCGGGTCAGGGCCTGGAGGGTAAACACCCGGCACCGCGAAAGCAGGGGAGGGTTGACCTCGAAGGAGGGGTTTTCGGTGGTAGCGCCAATAAGCGTGACGGTGCCGGCTTCGACGTGAGGTAAAATCACATCCTGCTGGGACTTGTTAAAGCGGTGAATCTCGTCCACGAACAGAATGGTCGGCCGCTGGTACAGGGCCTGACGGTCCCTGGCCTCCGCCACGATGCGGCGGAGGTCGGCCACCCCGGAAGTGACCGCGCTGATCGGTTCAAAGTGGGCCCTGGTGACACTGGCCACCAGGCGCGCCAGGGTAGTCTTGCCGCTGCCCGGCGGCCCCCAGAGGATGAAGGACGGCACCCGGTCGGCGTCAATGGACCGGCGCAGCACCCGCTCCGGCGCCAGGATGTGCTCCTGGCCGACGAACTGGTCGAAGGACCGGGGCCGCATTCGCTCGGGCAGCGGGGCGGTCTGGTGGGCGGTCTGCTGTCTGCCGTGTTCAAACAGCGCCATGGGTCATACCTGCCATCCTACTCAAATCGGGTCAACGTTGGATTGACTGATTCGCCGCCCCGGTCACTTGAAATGGGGCAGCACCTTGTCCGCGCATAGCTTCATCGACCTGGCCAGTTCTTCGTTGGGGACCATCCCGCCAATGTTGTGCCAGAACATGATTCCCTGGCAGCCA
>DASTLM010000110.1:0-2620 GCA_035714945.1 Dehalococcoidia bacterium
TTAGTGGAATCGTCGCCGTCAACCTGGTCCCATTTCCCGGGCTGCTCTCGATGCTCAAAGCGCCGCCCATTTCCTGGGCCCGCTCGGCCATGTTGCCCAGACCGTACCCGGAATGTTGGGCGCTGGAGTCGAATCCCTTGCCGTTATCGCTGATACCCAGGCTGACGCCGCCGTTGGTGAAGGTCAGTATCACTTCAACCCCAGTGGCCTGGGCGTGCTTGAACACGTTGGCCAGTCCCTCCTGCAACATTCGGTACAGCCCGGCGGCGGACGCCAGGGACAATGCAGCCTCCGGACCGGTGGTGGTGAAGGCGGTGGGAATCGACGTTACCGACCGAAACTCCTGTACTTGATGCTCGACCATCTGCACCGCCGACCGCTCCCCTTCCAGCAGGGGCTTCAGGTCGAAGATGTAGTGCCGGGTGTCCAACAATGCCTGCTTGGAAACCTGCACCAGGGCCTGTAGCCGGTCTTTCAAATTTTCCTGACCGCGGGCGGCCAGTTCCACGCAGGCTTCCAGGCTGATGTTCAGCATGTAGATGGACTGGGCAATGCCGTCGTGGATTTCTCGGGCAATGCGGCTGCGCTCCTCCAGCGCGGCCAACTCCGCCTGTTGGGCGCGTTTTTGCAATTCCAGGTTCTCCGCGGCCTGTACCCTTTCGGCGGCCACCGCTTCCCGGCGCCGGCGCCGTTCCCAACCATTGATCAGCGCCCCGGCGGCGACGATTCCCAGCATGTTGGCCAGGCGTACCGCCAGTTTCTTCTCGTCCTCCTGGGCCAGGTCCAGGGTGGGCGATACGGTCAGGGCCATCAAGACGTACAGAGAGCCGACGATGGCAGCCACGGTGAAGCTGGCCCGACGGGGGAACATCAAAGCAAATCCCAGCAGGGCCGGGTAGTAGAAGACGTAAAAGTCGTTTTGCAGTCCTCCCTCCAGAAACAGTCCCCCGGTTATCATGCTCAGGTCAATAACGCTCAGGGCCAGGGCGTGCCGCCAGGTTACCGGCCGCTGCTGGATAACCCGCCAGGTCATATAGGCGTTAAACAGAGCGAGACCGGCGCCCATCAGGTTCAGCAAGAGGTGAGACAGGTCGTTTTCGACCCGGTAGTTGTTGAGCACGAACCAGGTCAAAAGCAAGACCCACCGGATGACCACCGCGATGGCTACCGTCGGCCGGTAGTCGTCGAAGATGGCGAAGGAGGGTATGGGCTGGTTCTGCATCAAGCCGCCCTTAACATCGGCAAGTTACCCAAGCTGATTACCCCGGTTGAAATGATCGGCGACACTCCACGAAAATGGCACGAAAATGGTATGTTTAGTATGTTTAACCGTATGTTTGACCCGTATGTTTGACCCGGGAAGCAGAGCAGAGGATATTAAGAATAGAATACCATATGCAGGCGAACCGAGCTTTATGCGCCATGGGGGTCGTATCAGTGAAGTTAAATTGAAGTCAAATTGCCGGAGGTCAACCTGGAATTCCCTCAGGCTGGCGGGGTTAGCCCTGGGGCTGGCCCTATTCAGCCTGGAGGCCGGGTTCCTGGGGGTCTCGGCTACCGCCGCCAGTTCCCTGCCGGTGCTGGCCGTGCTGTGGCTGTTCACCCCCGCGCCGGCGGTTTTTGCCTGGCGCTGCTGGCCCAGAGCTATGAAGCCAACCTCCTGGCACCGGAAATTTGCTAATGCCTACTTATCGGCCGGGGCGGTAGTGTCAGTGCTGGTCATCGTCGGAGTGGGCTGGATTGGCTCGGAGCGCGGCATCCACCCCACCCTCTGCGATAGTGGCAATGAGTCGATCTCGGATTACCCATTACTGGAACAGGCTGCCGAACCGGTGTCCTTCCCGGTTCCGGGACTGGGACAGCGGGCCGGTTGGTTCATTGCGGGTCGCCGTCAGTCCACCGTAATCTTGCTGCATGGATTCGGTTGCCGACGCCAGGAGATGCTGGTCCACGCCCTGGTGTTGAACCAGGCGGGATATTCGACCCTGCTCTTTGACTTCTATGGCCATGGCGAAAGCGACGGCGAGACGGTTACCCTGGGATTTTATGAGCGGCAGGACGCTCTGGCGGCGGTCGCCTACTTGAAGACCCGCGATGATGTGGACCCTTCGAACCTGGGGACGTTGGGCATTTCAATGGGGGCATCAGTGGCAATCATGGCAGCGGCCATGACTCCGGATATCAAAGCGGTGGTGGCGGATTCGCCCTTTCAGTCGGCCGCCCGAGGGATTGAAGAGGGATTCACCCGGGTTACCGGACTTCCTCGCTTTCCCTTCGCCCCCATCGTCTTGAGGTTTGTTCAGTGGCGGTTGGGCATTTCACCCGATGACATTGCACCGATTGAACAGGTCGCCGCCATCAGTCCCAGAGCGCTGTTGCTGATCCATGGCGTCGCCGATACCGAATTGTTTCCCGGCAACAGCGAAGCCCTGCTGGCCGCCGCCGGGGAACCGAAGGAGCTGGTCCTGCTTCCCGACATCGTGCACGGCAGGGGGATCAAGGACCTGCCCGACGAATATGCCGAGCTGATCGTCGGGTTCTTTGACCGTTATCTGGACTAGGCCTCCAGTTGTCGGGCCAGGGCTTCCGGTTCGGTCACCGGAAGTTGACAAGCATAGTT
>DASTLM010000111.1:0-12894 GCA_035714945.1 Dehalococcoidia bacterium
ACCGCAAGACGGGCGTCAATACTGCCCTGGCGGCCATCACCGGCCCAAACCATATCACCGTGGTGGCCGACCTGGACGCCCAGACCTACTCCGTGGAAGTCGACGGCGCCATCGTCGGGGCCGGAATGCCCTTTGATGCCAACGTCTCCCTGGACACGGTGCGCTTCTTTACCGATAGCCTCAGTGCCACGAATTTCTCCGGACGGACCATCGATAATCTGACCATCTTCCTGGAGCCGGAGGCCAACTCCTCGCCGGTGGCCAATGCGGGCCCGGACCAGGAGGTCCTGGTTGGAGCTACCGTGGACCTGGACGGCAGCGGGTCCAGTGACGACGACGGCGACTCCCTGACCTACAGTTGGGTGCTGACCTCGGTGCCGGCCAGCAGCACCGCCAGCCTGACCGGATCGGCGACCTCCCATCCCAGTTTCGCAGTGGACCTGGCGGGAAATTACCTGGTGGAACTGGTGGTCAATGACGGCACCGCCGACAGCGCGCCGGACACGATGGCCGTCGTTGTTTCTATCGATACGGGAGAGCCTGGCCCGACAAACCTGCAGCCGGTAAGCGGACAGACCGATGTTTCGGCCAATCCCACTCTGGAGATCGACTGCCTGGTGTTGGACACTACTTCGGCCCAGTACCAGATCGCGACGGACTCGGAATTCACGACGGTGGCGTACGACAGTGGGGAAAACATCAACGACGTCTGCAGTCACCTGGCCTTTGCCGAGTTGAACACTCTCACCAGCTATTTCTGGCGAGGAAGAATCAAGAACGCCCCGGGGGTCTGGTCGCCCTGGTCTCAGCCCACCAGCTTTACTACGGTCGACGCTACCCCCATTTTTACCAACGTTTTCCAGGATGGCCATGATGGTTATGACGGCGCCAGTGACGCCGACATCAGAGGCAGCGCCCTGGACCCGACCCAGGTCATCCGCGAATGGAACCAGGGGGCCCAGGACGTGCTGCGGACCGGACGAAGATTGCCCAACCAGCCTACCGATGAAATCTATCGAAGTTTGCTGCGGTTTGATATCGACGGAAGACTGACCGACCCCACCGCGGTGATCAACGCCTACAACGAGCTTACCGGCTGGCACCACACCGACTCAAACCACCTGTTTCACGCCTACAATTCCATGTATGCGTTGAACAAGCCCTGGGGTGAGGGCGCCGGCATTCAGGGTGAAAATGCCGGCCCCGGCGAGGTGAGCTGGACCTATACGGCCCTGCCTGACCAGTGGGCAATTCCCGGCGCAGCTTCGGCTTCGGACACCGATCCCAACGCCGACCGGTCGGAAACAGCCCTGGTGCAGATGGTGGCCACCAATCAAGAGGGCTACAAAACATACTGGTCCAGCCAGAACCTGGTTGACGCAGTCAAAGGGTGGATCAGCGATCCGGCCAGCAACTATGGCGTGTTAATCAAAGCGGTTGACGAACTGTCGCAACAGACCCTGCACCAGGCGTCCCGGGAATCCCAGGACTCCCCGGACCATCCCTGTCCTGGAGGTGAATGCCGCCCGAAACTGGTGGTCGTGTCCACCGAGCCCCCCGCCAACGTTGCTCCGGTGGCCCTGGACCAGTCGGTTAGCACTGGAGCGAATATACCCCTGGACTTGCTGCTGGCCTATACCGACCCGGACGGCCCGGGCCCTTACGCCTTCTCTATCGTGACTCCGCCCAACCACGGTGCCCTGACTGGCAGCGGCGACAGCCGCACCTACACGCCCGATCTTGATTATATCGGTTCCGACTCCTTCACCTGGCGGGTGAACGACGGCCAGGACGACTCCAATGCAGCCGCCGTCTGTATCACTATTTCCGAGAACGCTACCCTGCTCTGCGACAACTTTGACCGGGCGGATAGCACCGAGGTCGATGGCTGGACTGAGGTTGAGCAACCCATTTTGGGGGCTACGGTTTCCATCGCCGGCAACAAGCTCTTCTTCGACGATACTTCCGACGCGTCCAATCGCCCACTGGTCAGGAGAAGTTTCTCCCCGGTATCCACCGGAAATCTTCAGTGGGACTTCGACTTCGACTGGGCCAGAACGGGAGCTGACTCAGGGTATGAGTTCTGGATGCAGTTGGGCGACAGCACTTTGATGGTGAATCCATCCAGCACCGCTACTCAGTCCACGGGAGTGGGCGTCAATCTGCGGTGGGGCAGCTTCAGCAACGTCCACCAGAGTCTGGTCGCCCGCCAAGACGCGACCAGGGGCGGGCCCACGGCGCTGGCGGTCATCTCCGGGCCGACCCATCTGTCGGTGACGGCCGATCTGGCCGCCCGGACCTACTCGGTGAGCATCAACGGCGCCCTGGTAAGAAGCGGGCTCAGCTTCGATCAACTGGGCACTGTATCGACCTTGGACAGTGTCCGGTTCTTTACCAACAACTTGAATGAGCTGAATTTCACCGGTCGTACCATCGATAATGTGCTGGTCTCCACCGCGGCGGAGAGCAACACCCCGCCGGCGGCCGCCGCGGGCCCGGACCAGGCCGTCCCGGTGGGAGCCACCGTGGACCTGGACGGCAGCGGCTCCACCGACGCCGACGGTGACTCCCTGACCTACAGCTGGACCCTGACTTCCATGCCGTCTGGCAGCACCACCAGCCTGACCGGCTCGACCTCCTCCGGTCCCAGCTTCGTCGCCGACCTGGCCGGTACCTACGCCGTGGAACTGGTGGTCAATGACGGCACCACCGACAGCCCCCCGGACACCGTGGACGTCACCGCCGCCCAGTGATCAGGCTCCTGACCAGGGCTTGCCGGCTATTGCAAATCGGGGTATTACCCCGAGATCGGGGTTTCGACATCATAGATTCGACATCAGGGTCTGGCGAAAGACCAGGGAAGTTATACGAATCAAGAGACCGCCGGTCGGTACTGGGCCCAGGGACGGGCTTGCTCAAAGGCGGCGGATGCCCGCAAAACGCCAGCTTCAAACCCCCGGGGGCCGACGATATGCAGTCCGATGGGCATACCCTCGGCTGAAAATCCGCAGGGCACACTGGATGCGGTCTGGCCGGACATGTTAATGGGGAAGGTAAAGGGCAGGTATCCCCAGAAAGGATTCACTTCCCGGCCGCCAATTACCGAAGGACGCTGTCCAATGGGAAAGGCGGTGACCGCCATGGTCGGGCTTAGCAGCAGGTCATACTGGTCGAAGAAAATCTCCATCTGGCGGCGCAGTTGGTCCGTTCGCAGCAGGGCGCGGGAGAGGTCTGCCGCCGTAAGCCCGGCGGCGTGTTCCAGGGTGCTGCGGACATAGTGGGTAAAATCGTCGCCGTGCTGTTCCAACAGGTGTCCATAGGATGTATAGGCACCGGTGGCAAAAATGTCGAAGAAAGCCGGGAAGGGATCATCAATTTTCAGGTCGGTTTCCTCTACGCTGGCCCCCAATTCTTCAAAGACCCTGGCCGCCTGCTGGGTCACGCGCAGCACTTCCGGGTCAACGCCAGCGTAGCCGAAATCCGGACTCCAGGCGATGCGCCAGCCTTTAACTCCGCCCTTCAAGTTCTGTAGATAATCGTCGGGGGCTTCCCGCATCGACGTGGGGTCTCTGGAGTCAGGTCCAGCCAGGACCTGGAGCAGCAGGGCGGAGTCGGCAACCGTGCGAGACATGGGGCCAGACTGGGAAAGCTGATTGGACGCGGGGCGGCCGTACCCACCGTAGCGAGGCACCCGGCCCTGGGAGGGTTTAATACCGAAAACGCCGCTGAAGCTGGCCGGAATACGAATCGACCCGCCGCCGTCGCTGCCCGTCGCCAGGGTGCACAGGCCGGCAGCCAGGGCCGCCGCCGCGCCGCCGCTGGAGCCGCCGGACGTACACTCCGGGTTCCAGGGATTGCGACAGGCGTCACCCAGCTTGTTCTCAGTGGTCCCCGACTGACCAAACTCCGGCGTGTTGGTCTTACCCAGAATGATCGCTCCCGCCTGACGCACGCGCTCCACCACCGCCGAGTCGATGTCGGGCACCCGGTCTCGGAATACCGCTGACCCCAGGGTAGAGGTGATGCCCCTGGTCAGTTCCAAATCCTTGATCGATATGGGTATTCCGTGCAGCGGCCCCACTGGCTCGCCTTTCAGAATCCGGTCCTGGGCCTGCCTGGCCGCCGCCAACGCCTGGTCGGGGCACCGGGCCAGATAGGCGTTGAGCCTGGGGTTGAGGGCCTGGATCCGCCGGTAGAATAGCTCGGTCAGTTCGACAATGGACACTTCTCTGGCGTCGATCTTCTGGCGTAACTCGGTTGCCGGAGCGAAGCACAACTCTAGGTCGGTCATGTACTACCCCACCTGTCTGCGGTTAATTGGATGATTGGCGGTTAATTGGATGATTGATGGTAATATTTATCCAGCCTGGTTTGGCCAGTATTATATCAGCGGCTGAGTCAGGTATGTAGAGGAGAACTAATTTGGCAGTGGTCGGAATCATCGCTAATCCAGTGGCCAGCAAGGATATTCGGCGGTTGGTTGCCCAGGGACGGGTCATCCCCGACTGGGAAAAGGTCAACACCGTGCGGAGGGTGATGCTGGGCCTGCAATCGGTGGGCGTTGAAAAGGTGGTTGCCATGCCCGACAGTTCGCACCTGTGCCGGCGGGCCCGGGATGACTCCCATCTTTCGGTGGAGTTCTCCCTGTTGGAGATGCCGGCACAATACATTGAAGGCGATACGGTGCGCGCGGCCCAACTGATGGGTGAAATGGGCGTAGCCTGCCTGGTCACTCTGGGCGGTGACGGCACCAACCGGGCGGCAGCCAAGGGTTGCTCTTCGATGCCGCTGGTCGCGATCTCCACCGGCACCAACAACGTGTTTCCGGCCATGGTTGAGGGTACTCTGGCTGGCATCGCCGCCGGACTGGTGGCCCAGGGCCGCCTGCGGCTGGACCGGGTTTCCACGATAAGCAAGACCCTGGAGATATACATCGATGGGCAATACCAGGACCTGGCCCTGGTCGATCTGGCCCTGTCCCGGGAGCGCTTCGTGGCATCGCGGGCCATCTGGGACTGGAGGACGCTCTACGAGGTGTACTTGACCCGAGCCGAGCCTTCCAGCATCGGGCTTTCCTCGGTGGGCGGACAGCTGCAGCCGGTGTATCTGGGCGATGATCAGGGCCTGCGGTACGTTTTGGGGGAGTCAGCGAAAGGGGACGGCGTGTCGGTGACGGCGCCCATCGCACCAGGAGTGGTAGTTGAGGTCCCCATCGCCGAATGGCAGCGCCTGAACCTGGGGGAGCCGATCCAGGTTGAGCCGCGACACTACACCGTCGCATTGGACGGCGAACGGGCTTTTAACCTGAACCCTCAGCAGCAACTGGAGCTGGTGCTGAAACGCAACGGCCCGACCGTCGTCAATGTTCAGCAGGCAATGAAAGAAGCTGCGGCGGTGGGCCTGCTCCGGCGATAAAATTATTGGATTGCGCATTATTGGCTCAAGTTGGTAACAAATTTTACTAGATTGCGCGGCGGCGCTATCGGTAAGATCAGGCGGTATTGCCGCGGTATTTCCAACGGTGAGGGAAGGGTGAGGGTGAAGGATGGTTTCTACGGTTGAAAATAGCCAACTGAGCATCGGCAACCGCCGAGTCTGCGACTGCCAGCCCCAGCACATTAACTGTCTGACGGCCAAGGAATGGATAACATCTCAACTGGGTGTCTGGCGGTTCGCCTACGAATCCAGGGACATCCGGAATAAAAAGGCCCATCCCGCCACCTTTCCCATTGCCCTGGCCAAGAAGTGCATCTCTCTGTTCACCCACGAAGGAGAGCTGGTCCTGGAACCCTTTATGGGCAGCGGCACAACACTGGTTGCGGCCCAAGACCTGAACCGCAACGCAGTTGGGTTTGATCTGCACGAAGAATACGTTGAACTTGGCCGCACCCGATTGCTCATTGATTCGCCAGGGAGGGATTCGCCGGGAAAGGGACAGACCAGCCAGATAGCGCGATGGGACGACGCCCGCAACATCCCCGCCTACATCGAACCCAACTCGGTCAGCTTGATCTTGACGTCGCCGCCCTACGCCAATCTGCTAAATCGACCCCGATTGAACAAGAGCCGTCGCGGCAATCAGCGGGACAACGATCAATATCTAAAGGTGGAGCAGTACAGCCAGGACCCCCGCGACCTGGGGACGATGACCCTGGACCAATACCAGCAGGCGATGGCTGAAATATTCGCGGGCATGCTGCCCCTGCTTCGGGAAAAGGGTCACTGCGTGATCAATGTCCCCGATATGTGGTGGGATAATCAGCGAGTCACCATCCATATGTCGGTGGTGGACGCCCTCCGCGAAGTGGGCTATGAGTTAAGAAACATTGTGATCTGGGACCGCACCAACATCGTCAACCGCATTGGCATATTTGGCTGGCCCTCCAATTACATCACCATGGGCACCACCTTCGAGTACCTGCTGGACTTCTGGAAGCCCACCGCCCGACCGGAAGCCCCTCGCCCAATAGGTTGATCGCCCAGTACCCGGCCAGTATACTCCAACCCGTTCCAGAAATAGCCCTCAGGAATAGCCCTCAGGAGGCACCTTGCTTTCGGGTCTGGAGTTGCTGATCGCCCTGGTTGCCGTCTTCGTCGGCGCCACCGTAATGGGCACAGTGAGCTTCGGCATGGGGCTGGTAGTGGCGCCGGTCTTGTTGTTGTTCCTTGCCCCGCAGCCGGCAGTGGTAATCGTTAATGCCGTCATCGCCACCGTGCTGGTCCTGGTTTTAGCGCAAGTCCGCCGGCACCTGAGCCTCCGGCGAGTAGGAGGGATGACCCTGGGCGGCCTGGCTGCCGTGCCCATCGGGGTCCTGTTCTTGAAGTCGGCAGACCCCACCGTGCTGAAAATCACCATCGCAGTGGTAATCCTCAGCCTGGGCGCCCTCAGCCTGTTCAACGTGCCAATACCCCTGACCCGGCGGAAATTCTCCGGCCCGGTGTTTGGGTTCCTGGCTTCCCTCTCGGTAACCACGCTCAGCATCGGTGGGCCACTGGCGGCCATCTACGTCATCGCCCAGAAATGGCCACCGGATACCATGAGAGCCTCGCTGGCTTTCTACTTTTTGATATCTTACGTGCTGGCGTTTGCCCTCTATGCCGGAGCAGGGTTGGTCGACCGGGATACCCTGGTCAACATTGGACTGTTGGCGCCCGGCCTGCTGGCCGGGTTCGGCCTGGCCACGCTGATTGTAAAGCGGATCAACGAGCGGGCATTCCGGCACGTGGCGATTGCGGTAATAATCACCGGCGGAGTGGCGCTCCTGCTGCGAGAAGTTACCCCCCTGTAGCGGGGCAGCTCAGCCGTTAAGGTCGTGGAAGGCGGCCAGCGCGGCAGTGATTCCATCGCCGACCGCAGCGCCCAACTGGCGGGTAGATTCGGCCCGGATGTCGCCGCAAGCGTATACTCCGGGGACTTTGGTGCGCATGTGCATATCGGTGTAGATGTGGCCCAGCGCATCCATATCCACCAGTCCCTTCAGATAGTCCGAGTTGGGGTGGAAACCCACGTAAATAAAGGCAGCGGCGGTGGGATAGTCGTAGACTTCACCACTCTTCAGGTTCCTCACCCGAGCGGCTTCCAGGAGACCATTACCGACGAACTCTTCGACCACGTGACTCCAGAGCCACTTGTACTTGGGATTGGCAAAAGCGCGTTCCTGAAGCACCTTGGTGGCCCGCAATTCGTCTCGACGGTGCACTACGGTCACCGAGTTGACAATGCCGCTGAGGTAGTTGCTTTCGTCCAGGGCGGCATCGCCCCCGCCGACCACCACGACGTCCTGTCCCCGGAAGAAATTGCCGTCGCAGACCGCGCAGTAAGATACGCCCTTGCCAGCGTACTCGTCCTCGCCGGGCGCGCCCAGCTTGTTGTGACTGCCGCCGGTGGCGATGATGATGGCCCGGGCAGTGTAGTCCTTACCGTCGGTGTGGACGACTTTGACCGGTTGCTCCAGGTCGGCCAGGCCTTCCACCTCTGCATACTCAATGACGGTACCGAATCGGGTGGTCTGTTCCTCCATCATCTGGGACAGTTCTTGCCCTTTGACGCCCTTGGGGAATCCAGGGTAGTTCTCGATCTCATCGGTGATCAGCAATTGCCCGCCCACACCCAGCGATTCCAGCATCACGGTTTTCATCATCGCCCGGCTGGTATACAGACTGGCCGCCAGTCCCGCCGCGCCAGCACCAAGGATGACCACATCGAATTCCGGTTCCATTTGGCAGTATTCCTCCTGTTGACTCCCGGAAATTATCTGGTTGAAATATTAACTGGGCTAAATATTAACCGCGGGAAACTAGGCAGAGGCCCTGACCGTCTTGCGAAAGAATTCCGCAGTGAGCTCCAGTCCCTCTTCCAGGTTAACCTGGGGTGACCAGCCCAGCTCATCATAAGCCTTTTTGCAGTCAAGGCTTATCTGGTGCACCTCACCCGGTCGGGCGGCGCGGTGGTCGGCTTCCCATTTATACTTTATGATGTCCCGCAAGGCATCAAAGATGCGGTTGACGTTGGTGCCTCGACCGGTGCCGATATTGAAAGCGTTGCCGTCGCCCCGGGTCATGGCGAGAATATTGGCATCGACCACGTCGCCGACGTAAACAAAGTCCCGCTCCTGGTCGCCTTCACCGAATATCCGAGGCTGTTTCCCTTCCAGCATCGCCTGAGAGAAAATAGCGACCACACCGGCCTCTCCATGGGGGTCCTGGCGAGGGCCATACACGTTGCCATAGCGCAAAACAGTATAATTCAGGTGGTATAGCCGGTGGTACAGCTCAATGTATTGCTCCGCCAGAAACTTGGACAATCCGTAGGGAGACAAGGGCTTTATTGGCGTTTGTTCGTTACAGGGGTTCTCCACCGGGTCACCGTACAGCGCGCCGCCAGTCGAGGAGTAGATGAACTTTTCGATGCCGGAGCGTCGGACTGCCTCCAGCAGACGCAGCGTGCCGATCACGTTGATCTCCCCGTCATTCACCGGGTCTTTGGTAGACTCGCTGACACTGATCTGCGCGGCGAGGTGAAAGACCACATCCGGCTGCTCTCGCTGAAAAATGTCCTGCACCGAGGGATGGGTGATATCCACATGGTAGAACGTTGCCCCGGAATTCAGGTTTTTCAGCTTACCTGTGCTGAGATTGTCAACCACGGAGACTTTGTGGCCCTCTTTCAGCAGGCGGTCAACCAGATGGGACCCAATAAAACCGGCCCCGCCGGTTACCAGGGCGGACTTGACCTCGGCCATAATTACCTCAAAATTTTACTTCACCCGATATGATACGCCGGTCCGGTAATCAAACACAATGCCATTAAACCCGGGATGGTTCTGGCATGCCTTTAGTTAGTATGGTACAGTTGCTGGCCTACAACTGTCCTACACTAGGAATAAAATCAGAGATAAAATCGGCCCTTTTTGGAGCATCGAACATGGCAGAGCAGATCGGATTCGTTGGACTGGGAATCATGGGCCGGCCCATGGCCCGCAACTTGCTGAAAGCCGGCTACGAGTTGACGGTCTATGACATCTTCAGTGAAGCGGTGGAAGAGCTGGCCACCGACGGTGCCACCCCCGCGTCTTCCAGCAGTGAAGTGGCCTCTAAAACCGACAAAATAATTACCATGCTCCCCGACTCCGCCGACTCGGAGAAGGCCATCCTGGGGCCCGGCGGCGTGCTGGAAGGCGCCCGGCCCGGCTCGGTGATTATTGACATGAGCTCCATTGCGCCCTCGATGTCGCAGAAGATATACGCCGAGTGCGCCAGGAAAGGCGTGGAGATGCTGGACGCCCCGGTCAGCGGCGGCGAACCCGGGGCAATCAACGCAACGCTGGCCATTATGGTGGGCGGCAAGCAGGAAGTCTTCGACCGGACCTTCGACCTGATGAAGACCATGGGCCGCAACGTGGTGCTGACCGGGGACATCGGCGCGGGAAATATCACCAAGCTGGCTAACCAGATTATCGTGGCAGCCAACATCGAGGCCCTCAGCGAGGCGTTGGTACTGGCCGAGAAGGCCGGAGTTGACCCGGAGCGGGTGTTCAACGCCATCCGTGGCGGGTTGGCCGGCAGCAACGTGATGGAGGCCAAAGCTCCCATGATGCTGGACCGTAATTTCCGGGCGGGATTCCGCATCCGCTTGCACCAGAAAGACCTGCGCAACGTGTTGCAGACCGCTCAGGAGTTGAACGTGCCGCTGCCGGTGACAGCGCTGGTGCAGCAGATGCTGGGTTCCCTGGTAAACGACGGTGAGCAGGATTTGGACCATTCGGCCATTCTGCATTTCCTGGAGAAAATGGCCCATGTGGAGGTGAAGAGGGGCGGCGGTTTGATTTAAGACCCAAGCCCCCGATAGAATCCGGGTAGCCACGCCCTCAAATTCTTGGGCTGGCCAAGGGTCTCGATCAATGCGGTTTCTAGCAATTCCTTCATGGCGAAGCCTCCTCCGGTTACCGGCGGCGGCATTGATGCTGGTCTTCGCGATATTGCTGGCGCGTATTCCACCGGTCCCAGTGACCGGCGCCGCCAGCTTTGAACGTCTCGACGGGACACTGCTGGCCGCAGCGTCAGTCAAATTGGAAACACGACCCCCGACGCCTTGGCTGATGGCCGGTGAAGCAGTTACCTACGCCATCCACGCGACGCCCCAGGGCGTTGGCACTGCCGCTGCCGAGATAACCCTGAACTACGGGCGGGACCTGGAACTGGTTGAAGTCCAGCCCGGCCCTTATCTGGGCGAAAATACCATCCCCGGCCCCCAAATCTCCGATGCGGATAAGCGACAGGCCACCTACGTTTGGGCGAGGGTCGGCCCCACTCCCAACCCGTCCGAACCCGGCGTGCTGGCCTATGTTACTTTCCGGGCGGCGTCCGGTCGTCCCTGGAACACCTGGGTCAGGCAGCAGGTAAGCCTGGTCGATGGCCAATTGCAGGTCGCGCAGCAGAACGATTCTGCGTTCCAATTGCACGTCTACCACCGCCTGCCCGTCCCGATGGGGGTTTTACCTGACGCGCTTCTTAGCCCCGACGGAGCCCGGACCGGGCCCCATGCCGCCTTTGGCCTGCGCACTCAAAGCCCGGGCAGCTTCAGGTACAGGATCGTAGTTAGCCAGGACAACTTTGAGTCTACGTCGTACACCTTCGACCAGACCATCTCCCAACCAGGCTGGGACAATCTGATATATCGGGGGGGTACGTTGGCCAGGTTCGTGTCGCCAGAAGCCCTGAAGCCCGGGAAATATCAGTGGCGGGCTTATGCCCTGATTGAAGAGGTCAACCAGTGGACGGGGGCCAGCCAGGTCAGGGAGTTTGAAGTGGGGGGCGAGACAATGGGATTGGACCTGGTCTCCCCGATGACCATCGCAAGGTTCGAGGAGGGCCAGGCGCGGGTTGCCGTTGAGGGCTGGGGATTTACCTCAGGCAGCGGGGCCACCCTCGCCATCCCCGGAAGCGGCACTGTGCCTCTTGAGATCGAATGGGCCAGCAATGCCAGGGTGGTGGTGATCGTTCCAGAATCCATCGGACCTGGCCTGGCGGAACTCAGCCTGCGGCGGGAGGATGGCCAGGTCCGGACCAGTCCGCTGCTGGTCCTGCCGCCGGCACTTTTCAACACCCGGGTCGATCTGCCCAGGGCCAGGCAGATTATCCCCGGCCAGGAGTTTACGGTCCAACTTGCCTTCTCCAACTCGGGCACCGGCGACGACCGCATCGCCCTGGTGGCGGTGGACTTGCCCGATTCCAGGCTGTTCCAGTTGGTGAGCATAGAAGGTCAGCATCCGGATGGTCAGGAGATGGAGGGTCAGGATTCGGTTGAGGTGCTAGACCAGGACCTGAATCTGGTCTTGCTGGCCGCCGGCGATGGCGCGGGCGCACGCTTCAATTTCCGGCTGCTACCCCGAACGGCGGGCTTACCCGGCACGGCTGTGGACCAAACCCTTTCTGTGGGAGCATCCCTGGAGTTTTTGCTGAAACCGGTGGTGCTGGGCGAGGTCTCCCCGGTCCGGTGGGAGCAATTGCAGTCAGAACCGGTTGAGCGTCGAGTCCAGGCGGTGCAGGATGAAACAGCCCAGCGGCTCCGAATAATCGCCCAGTCCTTTAACCGGGCCCCGCCCGCACTGCTGGAAGGCCAGCTGGCGATGCTGCTGGCCGGTTCTGAGTCATCAGCGGCCCTGGAATTAATTACCCGTTTGCCAGGAAACGGCCTGGACCTGAGCCGAATTTTCAGCGCCTTCGCTTCAGTTTCCAGTGACGACCGGTCGAAGCTCATCCGTGAGTATCGGTATTTCGCCGGGGTCTGGCCCTGATGTCCCGGTGGGAAAATCGGCGGCGCAGGTTGATTCCGGACCGGAGCCAATTTTGGCCCGCTGTCATCGTTTTTGCGATGCTGCTATCGGCCTGCGGCGGCGGCCTGGGCCGCAGCGATGCCGCATTGTTTTCAAGGGCACTGGGGGACGCGCTCCAACAACAGCATTACAGCCAAAAGAATATTGGCCAGCTAGAGGGGTCCTACGACCCGAAGCAGGTGGCGCTGGCGCAGCAATCGGGGTTGAGCAACGAGGCTGTGGCTAGCGTGATGATTGGACTGCGACATCGTCTGGTAGCCACTTATGCCCGGGACGCCGACCTGCAGCTGCCTTCAGACCCGATGGGCGTGATTGCGGGCAGCGAACAGCTTACCAGCCTGGCGTCGGACCACCTGGGAAACTGGCTGGTCCAGCAGGGCAGAGACCGGGTCCAGGCCGCCCTGGAGGACTTCCGGAATAGACCGGACCAACAGCGACTGGATGACTTGCTGAAAGTCGCCGGGGCCGAGGGCATGGAATACGGCTACTTCAGTGGCTCCGGCACCTTCTGGTTCCGCGACCCGGTCACCGGCAAATTCTCCGCCGCCGCTTTCACGGA
>DASTLM010000112.1:0-4809 GCA_035714945.1 Dehalococcoidia bacterium
ACCACTGCCACCTCATCTACAACGATTTGAGACGCTTCACAGGCAAACTGTTCCCGAACCAGCTGGTCTGTGGCTGGTTCCACCTGGCGCGTCAATTCATCCACGCGAGGACTGCTGTATCCACCCCGGTTAGCATCTCCCCCAGTGGCGAAAAATTGGGATAGTGCCCAGTAAGGGTCTCCAGTGGTAGCCATATTGTTGAAATACATGCCGCTATCCCAGTCTGTTCCCTCCAGCGCAGGATTGATCTGCTCAACCATGCGAACGTCAACCTTGATTCCGATGGTCTTCAAGCTCCCTTGGATGGCTTCCGCCATCGGGGGTAGCTCGGGACGCTGCCGGTAGGTCAGCAGGGTCATGGTGAGCGTCTGACCGTCCCTCTCCACTAACCCATCGCCATTCATGTCCAGATAACCGGCTTGAGCCAGGAGTTGCTTAGCACTGACCGGGTCAAAAGGATGGCCTTGAAGCTGAGGACACATCAGAAATGCCGGTGGAAAGGGGCCGGTGGCAGCGGTGCCCAGGCCCTGCATTACTGCGTTAACTAAAGCTTCCCGATTAATCGCCAGAGCGACGGCTTCACGTACCCTCCCATCCTCCCAGGGTGTCCTTTGCAGGTTAAGGTACATAAATTCAAGAGCTACTGGCGCGGCGGGAACCACCGCTAGATTAGAGGTGTCTTCCACAGTGGGAACACTTTCGGGAGCGATGTAAGAGGCGATGTCAATATCGCCGCTCTGTAGCGCCAACACCCGGCTGTTGTTATCGGGGATGTACAAGAATACCGCCCGGTCCACCGAAGGTGGTGTCCCCCAATACTCTTGATGGCGCACCACCACCAATTCTCTATCTGTTTGAAATCGCTCCCATTTGAAGGGGCCAGTCAATACCGGGTTTTCGTTAATGACGTCGTCGCCCCCGGCTCGGGCATCAGCGGCGTCCAGAATGACACTGCTGGGATCAGTAAGCATCCCAGGGAAAACCGGGCTTGGGCGGTTGGTAGCAATGGTCAGGGTTAAGGGGTCATTCACCTCAATCCGCTCTATATCCAGCAAAGCCATGGATGTGGGGGATTTACTGATGGCCCTCTCTAGCGAGGCTTTAACCGCTGCGGCATCCATCAGTTTGCCGTTGTGAAACACCACCCCCTGGTGCAGCGTGACCCGCCAGGTTCTCTCGTCAATGTACTCCGCTCCGGTGGCCAGCCAGGGCTCTGGCCGCAGGTCCTGGCTCAGTTTGAAGAGGGTTTCACCTAGTCCGGTCTGGATCAGATGGAATCCCCCTCCTCTGGCTGGGTCAGGGGGCTGATTGGTAAAAAGAAACGGCAATCCCGCCCTCAAAACACGCTCACCGGCCGTCGCCTCCGGGGCAGAGCCCGCTTGGGCGGGCTGGACTGGCCCGGTGTTACCGTTGCCGCTGCAGGCTGCCATAGCCAGCACCAATGACATGAGCAGCGTACCAAAGATTCGACTAATAGGCGCCATGAAGTAAGAATCCATCCCTCCGGCGTTCCGGAGGCTTTGGACCAGCGGATGTTGGGTAACGTCCATAACAGGATCTCCTCACAAACAAAAAACCCGACCTTTTCGGGTCGGGCTTCATCTCAAAATCGGATGCCTACGCCCTTCCGCGAAGCGTACTTACTGCATACCTGAAGGCAGGTCTCCTGGCTCCTGGCTGTTGTTTACCCGCTCTAACCTTCCCAGTCCCGTGACGGACCAGTGGCTCCGCAATGGTGCGGATAGAGCGGCCTTACCAGTTACAGTGGCGCGACCGCGCCGGATTCTCACCGGCTTCCCTCTTCGGCCCGCCTCAAGCGGGCCACCTTCGGGCCATATTTCGATTGTTAAGCTAGCTACTGTGCCGGGGCGGTAAACTACGTGCTGCTCTGAACCACCATTTGGTTAGTGTTAGGCCGTGATTTGTCGAAGTCCGGGGCCTGGTACTGAACTGCTTGATCGATCTGTTCGGCCGTTAGATCAGGGCCTTGCTGGCGCAGAACGTCCCGCACCAACCGCCTCTGCGGCGTTCTACAGGTACCCGAATGAGATAGGAGGTCCAGCAGTGGATGATGGCTCAAGACGTTCCCCTATCTAAAGTGGCGCTATTGTAAACAGTTTACAGTAGCATGTCAACCACGATTTTAATGAGCCCGATACTGCAAACCCATGCCTCGTCTATTTCCTGTCTCAAGATGATGCGCGCCATCAAGGTCAGTCACATCGCTGTCGGGCAGAAGTACCAGACTCGGTAAGGAATTCATGGGAGGAAATCATGGGAGGCTAATACCGTTTTTCACTCAACTGCTACCAGGTAATCGCGCCCCTCCCACCGGCCCATCCCGGGCCAGAAGAAAGTAAAGCAGACCGGTGCCTTCTGGTCGAGAGATATAGGGATGTCCACGAACTCAATTCCCAGAGCGGTTAGCGAGGACGGCGTGTCTGACACCGTTTGCCAGCTATCCCGCGACCAGTGGAGCCGGAAGGCGTCCGGCGCCTGCACCCGAAGGGTGAATCCCCGCTTCACGGCCCGTACCTGCCGGTTGGGCTTCCAGACCTCCAGCGCACTGCACTCTCTCCGGTCGCTGAGATACCTGTGGGCCACCTCCGGAATCAGGTCGAAGACCTGACCGTCAAAGGCCGACCGCAGCAGCTTGATATATTCCGCATGGGCCCACATGAGGGGCATAGCTGCCCCCGTAGGCCGCCCCAGGTACATATGGACTTCTGGGTGGTCTGGCTCGTCCCAGACCTGCTCCGGCAACATTCCGGTGGGCGAGGCAAACCCTTCCATGGCCCGGATCATGGGGCTTACATCTTGCCCGGCAGCCAACTGGTAATGCCCCTGCTCTCCGGTGAGTAGCGGCCAGGCGCGACCTTTCCCCCAGCCCTGGAAGGAGCCGCGGTCCTTCCGCTGCCCGTAACCGTCATGGTTGTAACGGCGCCAGCAAGGGCCAAAGGGGGTATCCACCTTCAGCACTGCATCCACCGCTTTAAGGGAGTCTACGATAACCGGGTCATCCGCTGGTCTAATCCCATAGCGGACCAGCTCCAGGAAACCGGCATCGACAATTTCCCTGGCTGGAAACTCTACTTGCTCCCCGGGGGCCCGATTGGCGATGGTCAGGACCCCGCGGTTGGGGTTTTCATCGGGGCAAAGGTCCGTGATATTGACCGGGTGAATCCGGATATAGTGCCGAGTGATTCCCGGGACCAGCGTGCCCCTGGTGGTCACAGTCCAGGCTTCGATATGGCACTCCAGAAAGTCGGCGTATTCTTCCAGGAATCGGGCAGTGGCCTCGTCCTGGTGCTCTCGGGCAAAGCAGGCCGCACAGATCAGCGCGGCAATGCTGGACGCCAGCGTGGAGGGAGAGTACCCCCCGGCCTCTTCCCACCGCTCCTGCTGCGTCGCCGGGCCGTGGCGGACCAGGTAATGGGCTGCCCGGACCACCATAGGATAAGGATCGAAATCCCGCAGGGCCTTCGCTCGATACAGTCGCCAGGCCAACAAGATGGGGAATGCAACCTCATCGAGTTGTATCCCCCGCCAGTAAGGCTCGCCGTTGATCCAGAAGTTCTGGGGAAAGCCTCCATCAGGCTGCTGGCTGGTAGCCAGGTAGACCAGCCCCCGGAAGGGAGTCTCGGTGTTGCCGGCAGCCAGCAGGCCGGTGGCGCTGTTGACCATGTCCCGGGTCCATACCAGGTGGTAGGCTCCCTTGTCTTCGTCACTCTTGGATTCTCCCCAGGGGATGGAAAGGGAGGCGATGAGGGCGCCAGGATAGGTCTTGTCTTCATGACCCATCAGGAGGCTGTAGCTCCCGTGGTACAGGTTCCCCGAATCGCCCGAGACCTTATCCAGGGGGAGAATCCGCTGGCATACACGGTCCCACTGCTCGATATACCGCCTTCGCTGCTCTTTGAAAGGCAGGCCCAGGGCCTGGAAGAGCGTAGTGGCGGCGCTGTGCAGGCCATCTCCCAGAGCCAGACCCAGAGTGAAGTTGTGGCGGCCTCGCAGGTCCAGCTCCCCGGTCAGGGCCACATTTCCATCCAGGGCGTGGTCAAACTCCCAGTCCATCTGGAAGTTATCGGCCAGGTCGGTCCAGCCGTCACTTCGACCCACGTACCCGCAGGACAGGTGGGCGAAGGGTATGGTGGCCGCCATGGCCAGCCAGGTACCATTCTTCTCCGCCACCAGGATTTCCCGTCCCGCCACCTCTACTACATGGGCGTTGTTGTTACGGCCTCCCCCTCCCAGGTGGGGCGCGCATAAGGCGTAGAGCCGGAGCCGCGAAAGAAACTGGGCGTCGCCGGTCAACCGGGTGTGCAGAAGGACGCAAGGGAGATGTGGGTCGGTGATGGCCTCCTTGTCAATGGTATAACGTCCCTCAGGATCGACACTGGTGATGCGGTACCCCAGGGCGTGGTCTGCCAGGCGTTCCGCTCTAGACCGAAGATGGCGTTTCTCTTCATGGAAAAAGCTTTCCCCATCAGTAATGAGGTATTGCAGGTCCCGAATCTGGGGGCGGTCCACCGTTGGATAGTAGACTTCGGTGATTATGCCGTTCCAGAGGGTGAACCAGATGCGGCTATCGGCCGAGTAGGCGGTCCCTACTCCATCTTTTCCGCCATGGGTCCACCGAGGCTCGATGCCTGGTCCCCCGAAAGCCTGGCGCAGATACGATCTATGTTCGTGCACTGCAGCATCCTCCTCGCGGCCACTGCGACCACTGCGTCCTCTAGGAGGTTGATGAAAACCCTTTTCGATCATCCCCCTACCCCCTTCCTGACCAGGAAGGGGGTAGGGGGATGA
>DASTLM010000113.1:0-18746 GCA_035714945.1 Dehalococcoidia bacterium
TGGTGGCTGTCTTATGGCCCCTGCGCCACCGGTTACGACCCCACGGTATGCTGTTTGCGCTCTACCTGGGGCTCTATTCCACCGGCAGATTTTTCATCAGCTTCTTGCGGCAGGAGTTCAACTCCTACTTCCTGGGACTGAACGAAGCTCAGATAGTCGCCTTGGCGGTGGTGATAATCACCATACCGCTCCTGGTGTACAAAGCCCAGTGGGTTTCGGCCAATCCGGGTAGTGGTAGTGCGGCGGCGGCGCGAACTGGCGGCAACGCCCGGGGGTGAACTGGGCAGTACCGGAGAAGTCAGTTGCCCGCAATGGTTTGAAACGGAACTTGACTAAAACGGAACTTGACTGGATCTGAATTTCAGGCTATCTGCTGGCAGGTCGAAGGTCAATTACTTTCAGCGTGATGGTCTCGGCACCGTTCCAGAAATCGATCGAGATGGTGCAGACCAGGTCAACGGCGGAGATACCATCGGCCCAACGCTCCGCTTGATTGAACGCCATCGCCGTCATTTCCAGGTTGCCCTGCCGCACTCTAAGCCTGATGTGCTGTCCTGACTGCCCGACGTGGCGGATTTCAACAATCTGCAGGCCTTCAATCAGGAATCTTGGCTGGGGGTTGCCGACGCCAAAGGGCTCCAACCGTCGCAACCAATGGAGCAACTCCAGGGTCAAGTCGGCCAGTCTCAGCCGCACATCCACTTCCAGGGCAGGCTGTAAGTTTTCCGCCGCCAGGGTCCCTTGAGCGATGGCGGTTAGTCGCTCCCGCATTATCGGAATCCGAGCTTTTTCCAGGGTGAACCCGGCCGCTTGCGAATGGCCTCCGTAACGCACGAATAGGTCGGCGCAGGTCGTGAAGGCCTGGATCAGATTGAACTCCGGGATGCTGCGCCCGCTGGCGACCACCTGTTCATTGTCGATGCTGGCCAAAACCACCGCTGGGCGGTGGTGTTTTTCAACCAACCTGCCAGCGACCAGACCAGCTATTCCTGGGGTTATATCAGGGTCAAATACGATCAGCATCGATGCCAGCGAAGGCTGATGGTCTAATTGCTTTCGGGCGGCGGCGAAGGCCTGCTCGGTGAGGTCACGCCGGTCCTGGTTCAGTCCCTCCAGGCGCCGGGCCAATTGTTCTGCCTTGCTCCCGGACCTGGTGAGCAAGAGTTGCAGGCTCTCATCGGCGTGACTCATGCGCCCCGCCGCGTTCAGCCGGGGCGCAATCTGAAACGCCACTGTTTCGGTGTTGAGCGACTCGGTCTTGACGTTGGCACAGCGGTACAGGGCCAGCAATCCGGGCCGCCTGGTCTGAGCGAGTTCCACCAACCCCTGGCGGACCAGAAATCGGTTCTCGTCCACCAGCGGCACCAGGTCGGCGATGGTGCCCAGCGCAGCCAGTTCCATCAAGGCTGGACTCCAGTCCTGACCGTAATATTGGTACAGTCCCTGCATCAGCTTGAAGGCTATCCCGGCGCCGCACAGGTCTCCGAAGGGATACTGACTGCCTTCGACTTTCGGGTTGATAATTGAAATAGCGGCGGGAGTCGTAGCTGGCGGGGTGTGGTGGTCGGTAATAATAACATCAGCCCCCGACCGTCTGGCCTCAGCGACTTCGGCGACGGAACTGACCCCGCAGTCAACCGTTATTATCAGGCTCACTCCCCGACGGACCAGTTGCTGCACCGATAGGCTGGATAGACCATGACCTTCGTCCCCTCGATGGGGCAGGTAAGGCACAACCGAAGCGCCCATTGCCTTCAGTCCTTCAGCGACAATGGCAGTGCCGGTAATGCCGTCCACGTCGAAATCTCCGAAAATTCCCACGGTTTCCCGTCCTTCAATGGCCTGGTAGAGGCGTTGCAACGCCAGGTCCATGCCGGACATCCGCAAGGGGTTGTAGGGTAGTTTGTGGGGAGGCTCCAACAAGAAGGTCAGCTTTTCAGCGCTGTTGACTCCCCGGTTCAGCAGCACCTGAACTATCGGCTGAGGTATGCCAGCGGGTAAGCCGCCTCTGCTGGTCTCTGGCGGAAGGTGCCAATTTCTTTCAGTTTGGATCATGGGCATTTAATGTACCAAGTACCAGGGTGAAACCCGTAGCTCTGGCGGGGCCTTCCATGGGGATTCCCCTCTGGATCAAGTCAGGTGTATTTTGACGGCCGGCTGGCTAACCTGCGGCAAGGTCAACTAGACCTGAGGTTTCTGTCCGGGCAGGTCGTTGTTTCCGGTCTGGTAGGGCCGGAATAGTCCGCGCCGGCGTTCTTGCCGTTTCAGGTTAGCCTCGGAAACTCGGTGCAGCAGACCGTTAATGCCGATGTATCGAAAGTCGTGGCCAAGGAGGGTATCCCACGCACCCCACAGGGAGTAAAGAAATATTAAAGTGGCAGCCAGATACAGGAACTGGGATGGGCGGGAGGCCGCCCCCAGCAGATGCGCGGCCAGAGCCAAAATTACGACACCCAGGTGCACCACCGCGGCCTGCATTCCTTGAAACGCTCCCCAGGCTCGCCTCCGCCGACGAAAGGAGCGGGCGATCATATAGGAAATTATCACGCTGGGTATGTAGGAGAAGGGGGGCTGCAGACCGACCAAAAGTCCCAGCAGGAGGATCAACGGCAGACCGATGATTAGCCCGCTGCCGTGGGCGATAGCGCTGCCCCAGCGTTCGAACATGGAAAATGCATATTTCTCTGGTTTGGTTGTGCCGTGCATGCCTGCCCGCCAGTCAGCGCTCCCAATCAGGCTTGGTCAATACCAGTACCGAGTTGTGGCCCCCAAAACCAAAAGAGTCACTGACGCAAACGTTGATCTCTTGCTGGCGGGCCTTCAAGGGGGTGTAGTCCAGGTCGCACTCTGGGTCCGGGTTAACCAGGTTGGTGGTGGGGGGTATAATGCCGTTCCGGATCGCCAAAACGCAGATGGCGGCTTCCAGCGCACCCCCGGCGCCCAGCAGATGCCCGGTCATTGATTTGGTGGAGCTGATGGGTATCCGGTAGGCCTCTTCTCCCAGGGCAAGCTTCAAGGCCCTGGTCTCCTGCCGGTCGTTCATCGGAGTGGAGGTGCCATGGGCATTGAGATAATCGATTTCAGATGGGTCGACCCCGGCAGCCTTCAGTGCCATCAGTACCGCTCTGGCCGCGCTTTGTCCGGTGGGGCCCGGCTCGGTCAGGTGGTAGGCATCCGACGTTGCGCCGTAGCCCTGTAATCGTGCCAGGGGTGTCGCGCCCCGCTGGCGGGCGTGCTCTTCGCTTTCCAACACTAGCATTGCCGACCCCTCACCCATTACGAAACCGTCCCGGTCCCGGTTGAAAGGACGGCTGGCCCGCTGGGGGTCTTCGTTGAACCGTGACAGGGCCCGGCAGGAGTTAAACCCGGCGACCGCCAGGGGAGTGATGGGGGCTTCACTGCCTCCGGCCAGGACCACGTCCGCCTGGCCCCTCCGGATCATCTCCCAGCCCTGTCCCAGGGCGTCGGCGCCGCTGGAACAGGAGGACACCACGCAGAAATTGGCGCCCATCGCGCCAGTAGCCATGGAGACCTGGGCCGACGCCATGTCACCCAGCATCATGGGAATCAAGAAAGGGGTGACCCGGCGGGGGCCTCTGGCGCTCAATACCTCTTGTTGCTGCGTCAGCGTGACGATGCCACCAATGCCGCTGCCGACGATGACGCCGGTGCGATATTGGTCCATCGACTTGCGATCAAGTCCCGCTTGTTTGCAGGCTTCCTGGGCGGCCACCACCGCGAACTGGGCAAACCGATCCATTCGCCGGGCGTCTTTGCGGTCCAGGTAATCTTCGGGGATGAACCCGTCGACCTCAGCGGCGAAACGGGTTTCAAATCCTTCGGTTTCAAAGGACGTGATAAAGTCGACGCCCGAGTGGCCCTGGACCAACTCGATCCAGGTAGTCGGGGCATCCAATCCCAGCGGACTGACTGTACCGATCCCAGTGATTACCACGTTTAGAGATTGACTCATACTGAATCGCTACACCCCATCCCCGGTCGATTATTTTGCCGAGGTTCGTTGTCGCGATTCCACCGTTATCCGGTTGAGCGTTTCCGTAAGTTCACTGATCCGTTTTGAGACGTTCGCCGCCAGTTCTTTCCTGCCGGAGGCCAGCGGGTCCGACAGGCCCCGCAGGGACTCGGTTAACTCATTGATGCGGAGGTTGACGTTGTCGGCAATTTCGCGCCGAGTGTTGGACAGCGGTTGAGATACTGACCGCAGAGTCTCAGTCAACTCATTAATCCGCTGGGCCAGGTTCTCGCCGACCTCTTTGCCGACCACGGATACCGGATCGGACCAACTTCGTAAGGTTTCGCTGGCCTCGCTGATCCGGGCGTTGATGCTATCCCCCAGTTCACGGCTGGTGGCGGCGAACCTCAGCCGATAAGACCGCAACATTCGGAAGAGGCGCCCGTACAGGCTATCGATGGAGGTCAATTTGGCCGAGTACCGGTCAAATAATTCCTGGCTTTGCTGCATGGTCCACCGCTCATCGTAGTGAACTAATTGCCGGCCGGTGTACAGGTGATAGGGGCGCATTTCCCCTTCCTGCAGCAGTTGGCCATTCTCGTTCAGGGGTTGCAGGTCCTTCCAGTTGGACGTGGCCGGCAACGGGGTGAGCAGGTTAGCCGTCTGGTACCTGCTGTATTGAGTAACCCAATCGGCCAGGTTGAAAATGGACTCTTCGGTATCGTAGGGCAGGCCGATGATGGTCATGGCCACCACCGAAAAATCCATGCCGTTCAAAATGCGCAGGTCCCGCTCCATCTGGCCGGGTTCCTGGCGCTTATTGACCGCCTTCAGGCTTTCGGCGTTGTTGGATTCGATGCCCAGATAGAGCATGCGAATATTGGCGTTGTACATCGCCTGGGCCAGTTCCGGGTCTTCACCGATCTCAGCTCGGGCCTGACAAATGAAGTGCATGTTGTCGGTGTGCCCGCGCCAGTTCTTCAGGCGCTCCAGCCGCTCGTTGCGATATTTCACGGCGCGCAGGGGCGGGGGATGCAGGTCATCGGAGATGAAGACGTTGAATTGGCCGTTTTTGGAAGCGTGAATCAGGCCGTCTTCGGCCAGTTCCTGTAGCTGGTGCAGCCGCTTGATTTCGGTATCCCGGCCGATCAATCGGTATCCCAGGAACTGCTGGATGACCTGACAGTAGGAGCAATGCTCAGTGCAGCCCCTTACGGTTTCCAGCACGCCCCCGGCCATTGGCTGATCGGACCTCAGGCCCCTGATGGAGCGGAAGTCGGGCAATTCAACAAAGTCCGGCGCCACCAACCCAACCCTCTTGGTCTGTAGAACCTGACCGTCCCGCATGTAGCTGATGCCGGGAATTTTCTCCAGGTAGGAATCCAGGAGCGGTGAATTTCGGTAGTCCACCAGGACGTCGCACAGCTGGCCGATGATGTCCTCGCCTTCCCGGTTCACGATTACATCAAATTTACCCAGAACGATGGCTTCTGCCGGCAACGGGCTCATCTGAGGGCCGCCGCCGACGGTCACCAGCTCGGGATGGTATTGCTTGGCCAGACGGGCCAGCTGGTAGGCCCGGGGGGCTTCGTTGATCAGCGCGGTCACCAACAATACATCAACCCCCTCCAGGTCTTTGTCCGGGTCCATCAAGCCGCAACGATCCTCAAACCAGATCTCACGCTGGTACCGATAAGCGCCTTTCCACTGGGCCAGCGCGCCCGAGAGGAACAGCATACCCTGTCTTGGTATGGCTATATATTCAAAATTGCCACCGGCGGAAGCTGGCTGAACCAGTACTACTCGCTTGATTTTGGTTGCCGTCATTACACTTCTTCCTCGTGTCGAGCCGTTGGTAATTGAGCATTGGTAATTGAGCAATGCTAATTGAGCAATGCTAATCGAGCAATTGATAAAACCCAATTAGTCAGGGGTATTATACACAAATAGTTGACGCCACGATACATGCATAACGGCGGGCTTCAGGGCAAAAGAAGCTTTACCGCCTCCCGCCCGTCACCGGCCGCAATAAGGATTCCGGGTACGTTGGTCTGCCGGGTTTTGTCCGGTGTCCTGGACTGGTCGAAGAACAGCTGTGAAGCAAACTTGAACTTTCTCACTGGCGCATCGGTCGGTTGAATGAGCAATTGGATGAGCAATTGACCATCCGGAATCACCACTACCTGGACTTGGCCCCCGCGGTTGTCCTGAAATAAGGGATGATCTCGCTGGCGATGGTCTCGATGTGGCGGGCCCGGTCTTCCCGGGGACAGGCGACACTGAAGATGATGTGCCGGGCTCCGGCGTCGATATACTCCTGCAGCCCCTGGATGCACTGCTGAGGAGTCCCCAGGAGACAGTAGTTCTGGACTATGCTGACAAAGTCACCACCGTACCGATAGCGGCCGCCCAGGGCCTCGGCGGCTACTTTGGCCGCTACTTCAACCGTTGGATAAATTGAAATATAGGGAAAGAATGCCCACTGAAAATTGGCTAGATCCTTGCCTTCTTCCAATGCCAGCTCGCCGATCCTGGTCACGCTATCCCGGTACCGGTCGGGACTGTAGAAATAGGGCAACCAACCGTCGCCGTAGCGGACGGCGCGGCGCATCGCGGCGTCCCGCCGCCCGGCGATCCAGATGGGCGGATGAGGCCGCTGAGTCGGCTGAGGATTAATTCTGGCACCGGCTAACTGGAAGTGCCGTCCATGATATGTAGCCTGACCCTCGGTCCAAAGCATCCTCAGGACATCCAGGCATTCGTTGGTGCGGCGGCCTCGTTCCTTGACCTTTAGCCCGGCGGCTTCAAACTCCATGGGGAACTCGCCGCCCACGCCGACACCCAGGGTGAGTCTGCCTCCAGAGGCGATATCCAACGTGGTGGCTAGCTTGGCCAGTAACAAGGGGTGGTAGAAGGGGGTCAATAGGATCGACGAGAGGATCCGGATTCTTTCGGTGGCGCCGGCGGCTACACCCAGCAGAGGCAACGCGGCATGGGTGGCCCCGGGAGGGCTACCCCGCATGAAGTGCTCGCCGGCGGAGATATATTCAAAGCCCAAGTCCTCAAGCCAACGGGCTTCGGCAACGGTTTCTGAGGCCCCCAGGACGGTGCTGGCGCCGAAGTGCAATTCCAGATGCGACATATGTTCCCTCGATGAATATATAGATGGATAATATAGATGGGATATTATAGATGGATAATAAATGGATCATGTTTGGTAGGGATGGTTGGTACGCTAAGTTTGCGGTTAATGTTACAGTAATGGCATCCGCGAACCAAGTTACGGCTGGGGGTTTTTGTTACACTAGGGGTTCAGCCTGGACCATCTCCCAGTCCCAAGGGCCGATGGTCGGTGAAGAGACTCGGTTTTAACAAATTTTATTTTAACGGATTAAAAATGGTAGTTCTGGTTACTGGTTCCACCGGGTTCCTGGGCCGAAGGGTGGTCCAGGAACTGCTGCAACACAACCATCAAGTCCGGTGCCTGGTTCATACGCCGGGTCGGGAAAGGTTGTTTGCGCCCAGATCGGTGGACGTTCAGTATGGAGCAGTAACCGACCCGGACGCCCTGGCCAGTGCCTGTCGGGGAGTTGACGCCATCATCCATCTGGTGGCGATAATCCTGGAGCGAGGCCAATCGACCTTCGACTCGATCAACCGCCAGGGAACCGCCAATTTGGTCGCCGCCGCCAAGGCAGCGGGCACGGTGAAGGAACTGGTAATGGTCAGCGCCATTGGAGCGACCAGCAATCGGCGTTACCCCTACCTTTGCAGTAAATGGCAGGCGGAGCGAGCGGTTATCGAGAGTGGCCTGCCGCACACGATCATACGGCCGTCGTTGATTTTTGGTGAAGGCGACGAATTCATTAACGCTCTGGCCTCTCTGGTCCGCGTATTGCCGGTGGTCCCGGTGATTGGAACGGGGCGGAATCGGTTCCAACCGATACAGGTCGAGGACGTGGCCCGATGTATCGTGCTAGCCCTGGGCCGGGGCGATTTGAAAGGGAAAACGGTCGAAATCGGAGGCCCCGAGCAAATGAGCTACAATGAGGTCTTGGGCCTGCTGGCCAGAACGTTGCACAAGCGTCGGCTCAGGATCCACGTTCCCGCTTTCCTGGTTTGGCCGAACGTCATGCTGATGCAGAAATTCCTGCCCAAACCACCTCTGAACACGGAGGAACTGCGGATGCTGTCGATTCGAAATGTGGCTGAACTGGACACGGTGGAAGAAGTATTCGGCTTCAAGCCGCGGCCATTGGCAGGCAACATCGATTTCGTCAAGTCCATCGGCGCTAAGGGCGCCTGGCAAACCGTGTTAGGCTTCATGCCCGCTAGCATGAGAGACCACTGACGTGAGGGATTCGCCTTGAACTATCTGGAATCGACCAATCGACTGCTATCCCTGGTCGATCACGAACGGGTGCCGGCTACGTTGCCGCGTCAGAAGCGAATCTACGACCTGGGGAGAATGGAGGCGCTGTTGGGGCGATTGGGCGACCCTCATTTGGGGATTCCGACAGTTCATGTGGCAGGCACCAAGGGAAAGGGTAGCACTGCGGCAATGTGTGATGCCGTGCTGCATGCTGCGGGATACCGCACCGGTTTCTATTCGTCTCCCCACCTGCACAGCTTCCGGGAACGCATCCGGCTGAACTCCCAGCCGGTTAGCGAAGACCAATTTGCCCATCTGATCGCTGATTTGTGGCGACACCAGGAATGGGTGCGATCCAATACCGATCTGGGGCCAGTGTCGTTGTTTGAGTTCATGACGGTCATGGCCTTTCAATGCTACAAAGAACAGCAGGTCGATTTCCAGACCATTGAGGTCGGGCTGGGTGGGCGGCTGGATGCGACCAACGTGGTGCAACCCAGTGTCTGCGTTATCACTTCAGTCAGCCTGGATCACACGGCAATCTTGGGCGATACGCTGGAGCAGATAGCCGGTGAGAAGGCTGGGATTATCAAACCGGGTGCCCCGGTGGTCATTGGGCCTCAACGACCGGCGGCCCTGGCCGTGATATTGTCGGTATGTAAGCAGCGGCAGGCCCATCCGGTGATGGTAGGATCAGACATAACCTGGCAGTCTGGAGACCGGGACTCGACGGGTCAATCCTTTTTGATCCGAGGCAGGTTGCAGGAGTACCGGTTACGCATGCCCTTGTTGGGCGCGCATCAACTTGAAAACGCCGCCGCCGCGGTGGCGACTCTGGAATCCCTCCGGGAACAGGGATACTCGATCCCAGAACCTGCCTTCGCCGAGGGATTTGCCCGGGTATCATGGCCCTGCCGCATGGAGGTCTTGTCCCAGTCTCCCCTGGTGGTGGCAGATGGGGCCCACAATGCCTATTCCATGGCGACGTTGCTGGAGTCCGTGCCAAAATATTTTGATTACTCCAAGCTTTTGGTGATTGCCGGGTTCTCCCGAGACAAAAGCCTCAAGGAAATGGTTGCAATGCTGGCTGAGGGGCGCCCCCGGGTGATAACCACCCGGTCGCGGCATCCCCGATCGGCGCCGGAGCAGGAATTGGCCGGCCTGTTTCGAGATCAGGGGTTGAGCCGGGTGAACGCCATGGGTATGGTCAAGGGCGCAGTGGCGAAAGCATTGGAATTGGCCGGGCCAAAAGACCTGATTCTGGGTACCGGCTCCCTGTTCGTAGCGGCAGAGATTCGAGAGGCGCTGCTGGGAATCGAGCCGGAGCTCTACCCGGATTTGCTCCCGCCCGACTTGCGGGTGTCGGGAGCCAACATTTAAGAATATCCAGATACGTAGCCCGGCTACCTGGCGGTTTCCGCTGGACAATAATTGCGCCAGGCAGATCGATAGGAGCGGATCGGTAGAGCAGGAATTCCAACGAGGTTACGGCGAAACATGGATCGAAAACGGGTAGTGGTCACCGGGATGGGCGCCGTCACTCCCTTGGGCCAAACTCCGGAACTGTTCTGGCAAAACCTGGTAGCCGGGGAATCAGGCATCGGCCCCATGACCCTGTGCGACGCCACCGATTACCCCTGCCGTATTTCCGGTGAAGTGAAAGACTTTGATCCGGTGGAATTCATACCGGCCCGGGAAGCCCGTCGGATGGCCCGGTTTTCCCAGTTGGCGGTGGCCGCCGGACTGAATGCGGTCGAGGCCGCCCGGTTGGATATGTCCCGGGAAGATTCCTTCCGAGTCGGGGTGGTTCTGGGAAATGGCAACGGAGGGTTTCCCACTCTGGAAGAGAACTGCCGGATTCTGGCGAGTCGCGGCGGTATGCGGATGTCACCCTTCTTTTTTCCCATGATATTGCCCAACATGGCCTCGGCTAACGTCAGCCACTACACCGGCGCTCGGGGATATAACTCCACCGCGACCACCGCCTGCGCCGCCTCAAATCAGGCCTTCGGCGAGGCGATGGGCATTATCCGGCAGGGCATGGCCGATGTGGTGCTGGCGGGAGGTGCTGAGGCTGGGATCAGTCAGCTAGGCCTGGCCGGTTTTGCGGTGATGCGGGCCCTGAGCACTCGAAACGATGAGCCTGAGAAAGCCAGCCGCCCTTTTGACGCCGAACGAGACGGATTCGTGCCCGCCGAAGGGTCAGCGATCCTGGTGTTGGAAACCCTGGAACACGCGGTGGGTAGGGGAGCCAATATCCTGGCGGAACTGGCTGGCTTCGGTTGCACCGCCGACGCCGGTCACCTGGTGCAGCCGGAAGAGACCGGGGCAGCGGCAGCGCAGGCCATGAAGCTGGCCCTGGAAGACGCTGGCGTCTCGCTAGACGAGGTGGACTATATCAACGCTCACGGTACTTCTACCCCGATGAATGACGCCGTGGAGACGGCAGCGATCAAACGGCTATTCGGTGACCGGGCTTATCAGGTTCCGGTCAGCTCCACCAAATCGATGATCGGCCATTCCCTGGGCGCTTCCGGGTCGCTGGAAGCCGTTGCCTGCGTCAAGACCATCACTGAAGGGATGATTCATCCCACGGTCAATTACCAAAATCCTGACCCCAAGTGTGACCTGGACTACGTCCCGAATCAGGCACGGAGAAAAAACGTTCGGGTTGTACTGTCCAACGCCTTCGGATTTGGGGGGCAGAACGCCTGCCTGGTATTCAGAAAATTCGGAGGCTAGCTCAGCCCCAGGATCAAGCCACACTCTCAGAAGCGCCTCCCCGGACCAGCACCTGGTCCAAAATGCGTTGCAATGCCATAGTGTGGCTACAGGCCTGGTGGCCGACAAAAAAATGACACTGGCAGTTCCAAGTGCCAGTGTCAAATGTAACTTCGTAGGAGCCGTGGATACCGTGAAAATTAGCTTTGAAAGTGGTGATACTTACTCGGTCTTTTTCCTCGGCATATTTCCTGGCCTTGTCAACCTTCCCAATGAAGCTTGAGTTCATCATCACCTCCAAGAAGTTATCCTCGAAGTTTGCCGCTGACCCGATGATGTGATTTTAGAGTCGCCGGGGGGTAAAGGTCAAGACGTATGCCATCGGTTAATATCGAGAGTCCAGCGATGGAAGGTTGACCCGGTCCGGGCAAAGGTTTGCCAGGCTTGAGCTACTATATACTTGACACAATGCTCAGGTTTAGCCGCTTTCCGGGCCGGAGCAAATACTGGGAAATCATCGGCAATAATTAGATTGACGCTCCCTTGATGGGTGACATACAATGCCACCGGAGGCCCCGGATTCCGTACTTTGAACCAACGGATCGTTTTTGATGAACGGAGACCAGATTCGAAGTTCCTTTATTCGGTTCTTTGAGGGGAAGGGCCACCTGCACCTGCCCAGCGCGTCGTTGATTCCGGCAGGAGACCCCACGTTGCTGTTCACCAGCGCGGGTATGGTACCCTTCAAGCCTTATTTCATGGGGGAGCAAAGGCCACCCTCCCGGCGGCTGACCACTCACCAGAAGAGCTTTCGTACCACCGACATTAATGAAGTCGGCGACCACAAGCATCTGACCTTCTTCGAAATGCTGGGCAACTTCAGCATTGGCGACTACTTCAAGCAGGATGCGGTGTCTTTTGCCTGGGAGTTGGTGACCCGACTTTTCCAATTAGAGCCGGGACGCGTCTATGTGACCATCCACCTGGACGACGATGAAGCCTACCAGATCTGGCACGACCAGATCGGGGTGCCGACGGAGCGCATCTATCGCTACGGTGACCAGGACAACTGGTGGGGACCGGCGGGCAATGAAGGCCCCACCGGGCCGTGTTCTGAGCTTCATTATGACGGAGGGGCCGAAAAGGGCTGCGGCGACCTGGTTGAGCCGGATGTCCTGACTGCCCTGCTTCATGAGGAAAGGGACGGTGCCGAGCCCCGTCGGGTGCCTGGCTGTCATCCCAACTGTGACTGCCAGCGGTTCGTCGAGCTATGGAACCTGGTGTTTATGCAGTTTTACCAGGACACCCAGGGTAACCGCACTCCGTTGCCCGCGCCCAGCGTGGACACCGGCATGGGCCTGGAGCGGGCGGCGGCGGTGTTGCAGGGAAAGCCTAACGTCTACGAGACCGACCTTTTCGCGCCCATTGTGCAGCGAGTCTGCGAGCTTGCCGGACAGACCTACGGCAGCGACGATGAGACCGATTACGCCATCCGGGTGGTTGCCGAGCACGCCCGGGCGGCCTGCTTCCTGATCGGTGACGGCGTGGTTCCCGGCAACGCCGGCCGGGGCTACGTCCTGCGCCGCATCATCCGCCGGGCCATCCGGTACGGGCGCAGGCTAGGAGTGGAGCAGGCCTTCCTGACCCGGGTGGCCGAGGTAGCGATAACGCGGTTTCAGCAGACCTACCGGGAACTGCTGGAAAACCAGGCCTTCATCCTCCGGGTGATTGGCCTGGAGGAAGAGCGGTTCGGGCAGACGATCAACCGGGGCAATGCCTACATCGAAGGGTATATACGTGGAATTAATATCATTTCACCGTCCGAAATGCAGCAGGCGAGGCAGGTCCTGGCGCCGGCCCTGGAGGGACAGGTAATAGTGGATCCGGATGCCTTCGTCAGAAACGCCGACGAAATTCTGCGCCATCTGTGGGAAGACAAACTTGAACCGGCCCGCAACCGGGTAGACTCGGAATTCAGCGCCAGCGCCGACAGTTATTTTCGAGCGATTACCAATTTGATCGAAGTCATCCGACCGATGCGGCAAGCTGCTGGCGAGGGCGGCGCAATTGCTGGCACCGGGACGATCTCGGTTATTGACGTCGAGGGCATCCGTCGGGAGATGACTAAATTAGAGAGTTTAGTTTCCAGTCTTCCGGGGAGAGAGGCGTTCGTGCTCTACGATACCCATGGCTTCCCCCCGGAGCTTACCGCCGAGATCGCCCGCGAACACGGCCTGGATGTGGATATGGAGGGCTTCGAGAGGGAGATGGAGGCCCAGCGGCAGCGGGCGCGTTCCGCCCAGGCCTTCAGCGGCGGGATGGAGATGCTTACCGCCTATGAGAACCTGGGTGTGGAACGGAGCCACTTTGTCGGCTATCAGGACCTGCAGCACGATACGGTGATTGCGGCCATATTGTCCGACAATGCGGTGATTGGGCACGCCACTCAGGGCCAGGCAGTGGAGATCGTGCTGCGGGAAACCCCCTTCTACGCCGAAGGCGGCGGTCAGGTGGGCGACCAGGGCATCATCACCGGGCCCAACGGCGTGGTACGAGTTGAGGATACCCACAACCCGGTGGCCGGTCTGGTGGTCCACCTGGGAGTGGTCGAGCAAGGCGACATTGCCCTGGGCGATGCCGTTAGCGCCCAGGTCAACCGGAGCCGACGGATGGACGCGGCCCGCAACCATAGCGGCACCCACTTGCTGCACGCCGCCTTGCGTTCGGTGCTGGGCCCTCACGTGCGGCAGGCCGGTTCGCTGGTTGCGCCAGATCGCCTGCGATTCGACTTCAGCCACGTCAGCGCTCTGTCTCATGATGAACAACTATCGGTGCAGAGCTTGGCCAACGAGAAAGTGCGCGAGAATCTGGAGGTGGCCACCCGGGAAACATCCTACGCCGATGCGGTGCGGCAGGGGGCATTGGCCTTCTTTGGCGACCGGTACGGCGACGTAGTCCGGGTGGTTACCATGGCCGGCGGCGAACCATTCAGCGTTGAGGTCTGCGGCGGTACCCACGTCGGGGCCACTGGGCAGGTGGGTACGCTGTTCGTATTGGGCGAGTCCAGCATCGGTGGCGGGATGCGGCGTATCGAGGCCATCACCGGCCGGGCCGCTGAGCAGCTGTTGGTCGATCAATCGGCCAGGCTGGAATCTCTGTCCCATAAGCTGCAAACCCCGGTGGTTGACCTGGAGGCCAGATTGGACAGTTTCCTGCAAGACGCCGAAACGCTGAGGCGACGGTTGGCCGCTCTGGAGCGGGGCGCATTACGTACTGAGGCTGAGGAGTTGCTCAGTCGGGCGACGGACATCAACGGTGTGAAGGTGGTCAGTGGACGGACCTCGGCAACCAGCGCCGAAGGTATGCGGGAGATGGCAGACTATGTCAAGGCCAAGTTGCCCAGCGTGGTCGTAGCCTTGGGTGCAGTGGTCAACGGCAGTCCCGTCATCGTTACCATGGTCACGCCTGATCTGGTACGTAAGGGGCTGCACGCCGGAAACATCGCACGGGGTACTGCCCAGGTGGTCGGTGGTGGCGGTGGCGGACAGGCCGAGATGGCCCAGGCGGGCGGTCGTAACGCCATCAAGTTGGATGAAGCGTTGCAGGGAGTGGCTGAATTGGTGAGGAGGGGGTTGAAGTCTGGATCGGTTCGATAGACATCTCAAGCGGTTGATGGGGTTGGACTTGGGGGAGCGTCGTATTGGCCTGTCGGTGAGTCATGGTGCCAGTTTGCCAATCCTGGCGGCGGGACATCTCAACCGGGTCAAGCTCAAACATGACGTCGAGCGGGTCCTGGAAATGGCGGAAGAGCGGCAGATCGAAGGATTTGTAGTCGGACTGCCATATACCCTGGCTGGCGAAGTAGGGATACAGGCCAGGCGGGCCCAGGGATTTGTTCGCGCTCTGCGGAAACGCACCAATGTGCCGGTCTACACGGTTGATGAGACTTTTACGACTATTGAGGCTGAAGGTCTGCTAAAGGCGGCTGGGCACCAGCCGTCCCGGAATCGGGGTGGGGTGGACTCGGCGGCGGCGGTGCTGATTCTGCAGCGGTATCTGGACGAAGTCCGCCGTTAACGGCCGAATTGGTTACAGATAGATTCGCCGGAAATCCGGAGACATCGAAGTCATGGCGTCCAGGTCCCAGTCGAAGGTCAGCACTACCGAACTGGCTGAAGTAGCGGTAAGCAGCCGCTCCCCTTCCCTGGCGACCACACTCTCCGCCTCACGAAAGTCCAGGTCATCGCGCTCTACTCCCGAACGGTTGCAGACAATGATGGGCAGGCCGGTGTCCAGGGTCCGTTGCTCCCACTCTCCGTCGGGGCCGCAGCCGCCGGGCCCCCAGGACGCAGGAGATACCAGAATGTCAGCTCCCATGTCCTTCAACGCCTGGGGCACGTCATTCTTGTAGCTATCGGCGCAAACCAGAATTCCCACCGCTACGCCATTGCAGTTCACCGGGATACACTCGGTGCCGGGACTCGACCAGCCTTCCGGCCCCCGCAGTGTCTTTACCTTACTGTGTTGACCGATAATTTTACCGGTGGGGTCGATCACAAACACCGTATTGTATAGTTTCTGGGTCTGTGGGTCGCGATCCGGGTGGGACAGGAACACCGTCATGGGCGACCCCTTGACCTGTTGGCAAAAAGCGGCCATCCAGGGGTCGGGCTGGGGCAGAATCCAATCGGTCCCAATTTTTTCGTCGAAAAGGTAGCCGGAAATACAAAGTTCAGGGGTAACCACCCAGTCAGCGCCCTGCTCAGCGGCAACTCCCACCGCCAATTCTACCAGCTTGCGGTTGCCCTGGATGTCACCCAATACTGGGGCAAGGTGCAGGAGCGAGATTCGCAGATGTTTCATAAAACGTGTAGCTGGACACTGCCGCCTTCAGGCGGCAGTGTCCAGCTACAATCTTCCTTTAAATAGATTTCCGAATGTGCTAATGTGTCCGTGTGCGAAGGCACCCCTTCGGGGGATAAAACGGCTTCGGGCACTTTAACAACCGACGGTATCGGGTTCCGGGCAGAAACCGTTGCTCGGGTAAAACTTTCGGCGTCAGGTGAAAACCTGTAACACGCTCTGGGTGGTAAATCTGTCTGGGGCGGGCCGATGTCAACCGGCCTAACGTGTCGCATCAGGATTCTCCTGTTTGCAGATGCAAGCCGCCTGCTTTAGCTGGCGGTAGTTGACTGCATCAATATCCCGTCGGGTTACACTTTCCGCTGAACTCGAATATCGGCCAAAATGAATTACGCTGGACAATTATAGCATCGGCGGTCTGGTTGTGCCCCTTGACGGCGGCAGGGCCGGCAGTCACAATAATTGGGCGTCGAGACGCCCATTCTTCCTCCAGGTGTCTTATTGAGGAGTCTCCTACGCCAAAAATGCCCGGTGGTGTAGCGGTAGCACGTCAGTCTTTGGAGCTGTAAGCCCTGGTTCGAGCCCAGGCCGGGCAGCCAAATCCCTCCAACTGGCAAGAAATTTGCCAGAGCGCCAAATCATTTATCCATCCTGGAAATAGAGTTCCACTCGATCAGTGGCCCAGGTTGCTACGCCGCTTCCAAAGAAATCCCGGTCCTCGGTCCAGATAGGACAACCCAAGATGAGGGCTAGGGCGACGAACGGCCAGTCGGCCTCGTCGCGGCCTGCGAGCCTCCGCCTCACCGTCAGCATATACCTGGTGGGGGACTGGATTCACCAGCCCAGGCAATCGCGCCAAGACATCGTCGATCAGTTCTGTGATAATCTCCCGCGGCAAGCCGCGCTTCGCAAGAATGTCGGGCAGATGCATACGGGCATCGGTGAAGGCAATCTCGGGCGCAAGGAAATGAACGCGATCCGCGTAGGTCTCCAGGATAGTGAGTACACGGTGACCCAACACCGCACGGACCAGGATGTTGGCATCCAGCACGAGCGCTTTAGCCATGAGCACGGCGTGATCGGAAGGCGCTCACAACCTCGTCTTCGCTGACACCCTGGTCGGCCAAGAGGGTTGCCAGGTGCTCCACCGCCCGCTTGAGCGCGCCGAGTTCCTCTTCATCCATCTTACCGTGGGCCGGGACATAGTAGCCTACGGTCCGCCCATGCCTGGTGATTGCTACCGGGACGGGCGAGTCCAGATATTGCGCCATATCCTCACGGAAATCGCGGATTCCCACATGAATCAGCCGCTCTGCCATAGCTCGCCTCCTCGACTTGTGTACACTAATGTACACAAGTTTCCGCTAATGGGCAAGGTCTACGACGGCGTGGCCCGCCGCTAACCCTGAGCCAACTAGAGACTTGGGTCAGTCCACAGGTTATACTGGTACGTGAAGGCTCAGTTCAAAAGTTCTTGATTCTATACAGACCGGGCAGCCATGATAGTAATGCCTCGTGAAAATCGAAGTTAGTTAGATCGAAGTTAGTGAGAAAATGGTGAGAAAACATCGCTAGTATCAGAGGCGGCTTCCAGAGACTGCTGGGAGACACAAAAGGGCGGGAGTCAATAAACGTGAACGTAATGCGGAAGTGCGGCTCGGCCATGATTGGCCCAAACCGGTACCCGGGACAAGCCCGGCGAATAAGTGGCGCGCTAGTTCTATTTCCCATATTCGCAATTCTGGTGGGTCTGCTGGTCCTCGCCGCCAAGTCGGAGCGGACCCAGGCCCAGGGGTCGGCCCAGGCCTTGCCTTCAGTCAAGGTTGCCTTCATTGCAGACACCGGGATTACTGCTAACGCCGTGGCGGTGCTTCAACTGATCAGGGATCAAAACGCCGATTTTGTCTTGCATCAGGGAGACTTTGGTTACTTCGAAGGGGACCCCGCGGCGGCCCCGGTCTGGGACGACCAGCTAAACGCTGTCCTGGGCGCGGACTATCCCTACTTCGGTTCCATCGGCAATATCGACGTTAATGCCTGGCCAGCCTACCGGGAGTTGTTGGTGGGCCGATTGAATCGCATCCCCGACGCGGTATGTCAGGGAGACTATGGGGTCAACGCCTCCTGTCACTACAAAGGTATATTCTTTATTCTGTCTGGTGTGGGCACCATGGGTTCAGACCATGTTCAGTTTATCGAGGATGAGCTAAGCAAGGATAATTCAGCCTGGAGAATCTGCACCTGGCACAAGGTCCAGCAGGCCATGCAACTTGGCGACAAGCCGGATGAAGTGGGATGGGGGGCCTATGAAGCCTGCCGTGAAGGTGGAGCCATCATCGCCACCGGACACGAACATTCTTACTCGCGCACCAGGACCTTGACCGACATTGAGCATCAGGTCGTTGACCCGAATCTGCCGGACCCCAACGATGTACGGGTAATTCCGGGATCAACTTTCGTCTTCGTTTCCGGGCTCGGTGGTAAAGGCATAGGCTCCCAGCAACGGTGCTTGCCAACCACCTACCCCTATGGCTGTAATGGAGAGTGGGCCAGTATCTATACTTCGGACCAGGGAGCGAAGTACGGTGCCCTTTTTATCGAGTTCAACCTGGGCGGTGACCCCAATAAAGCCAGAGGCCAATTCATCAATGTTGACGGAGAAGTCATCGATGATTTCATGGTCACCGCGGTGCGCGATAATACCCCCCCGACCGGGGATGACCAGCAGATCACCACTGCCCCGGACACGGCCAGGACGATTACCCTGACTGGCAGTGACCCGGAGGGTGACCCCTTGACCTTCACAGTACTGAACGG